>JBASTI010000001.1:0-3096 GCA_049274815.1 Candidatus Spechtbacterales bacterium
CCCGAGGGCGGAGAATTGCCGGAAGAGTACCGAGGAGATATTGCATGGGCGATAAAAAATAAGATGCATATTGTATCCGGCATGCATTACGCGCTAAATAATGACGCAAGATTTGCAAAATTGGCTAAAAAACACAAAGTAATACTTTGGGACACGCGCAGGGTGAGCGAAAGCGAGTCGCAAAATATACCGGTATGTTCCGCGCGGGCATATCATATTAAAAAACCTATAGTGCTTACGGTTGGGACAGACGCCGCTATCGGGAAAATGACCGTAAGCTATGAAATGCACCGCGCAGCAGAGAAACTTGGCGTAAAAAGTTGTGTAATACCCACTGGCCAGACCGCAATAATGATAGAGGGTTGGGGCGCGGCGATTGATGCGTTGCCTGCGGATTTTATGGCGGGAGCCGTAGAACAGATGGTGCTCGAGAAAGCAAAGGCGCACGATATTTTGTTTGTGGAGGGGCAGGGGAGCTTGTTTCATCCCGCCTACGCAAATACGTGCATCTCTCTTATTCACGGTGCCGTGCCCACACATATGGTGCTCGTGCATCGGCCCCAGCGCAAACATTCAATTGGCTCAAAGCTTGTTAAATTGCCGACTATCAAAGACGCGATTCGCCAGTACGAAAATGCCGTACTGCCCTCATACCGTAACGCGAAAGTTGTAGGAGTTGCGGTCAGTGGAGGCGTACTTCAAGAGCGATGTGATTTGCCGGTGTTTGACGCGATAAAAGATCATGATGCTGTTGCGAGGTTAGTAAGAAGTATTTTATGAAAAAACATATTCATATCGTGGGTATCTGTGGCGTTACCATGGCGCCGCTTGCTGTGCTGTACAAAAAAATGGGCTGGAAAGTAACTGGCTCCGACAGGGCATTTTTTCCGCCCATGAGTACATACCTTGAAAAAAATGGTATCAAAATTATGGCGGGTTTTAAGAAAGAGCACGTGAGGCGAGGCCTAGACCTTGTGCTCGTCAACGCGTTTATTACGGAAAAAAATCCGGAAATTGTTGAGGCGAAAAGGAAAAAAATACCAGTGAAAGTATACGCGGATGTTTTACCCGAGCTTATTGAGCGGGAAAATTCCGTTGTTATAGCCGGGGATTGCGGGAAAACTTCAACGGCCGCTCTTGCCGTATGGATCCTGGAAAAAGCAGGATATAACCCAAATTTTATGGTAGGCGGCATACCTTTAAACTTTGAGCACGGCATACGTAGGACCTCATCAAAGTGGTCTATCATGGAAGGCGATGAATATCCGGCTTCAAGCTGGGATAATGCTCCAAGGTTTTTTTACTACAATCCAAAATATCTCATACTCACTGATGTGCGGTGGGATCACATGGATAAGTTCACCACCGAAAAGCAATATATAAATATTTTTAAAAAATTGGTTGCCAAAATTCCAAGCACCGGCGTAATAATCGCAAATAGGGAAGGAGAAAATGTAAAACAGGTCGTAAAGAAGGCAAAAGCCGAAGTTGTCTTTTATGATAGCGCGAGTTTTAGGAATTTTCCCGCGCCATTTCGCGGGTATATCTGGCGCCAGAATTCCGCGGCGGTTATCGCGCTCGCGCGGTGCCTTGGAATTAAAGACGCGGTAACAAGAGGCGCGCTTAAAACATTTTTAGGAATTAGGCGGAGGCAGGAAGTCCGCGGGAGGTTTAAAAATGCGGTTGTCATTGACGATAACGCCCACACACCCGTCAAAGTTGCGGGGGGCCTCGAAGCGATATCAAAAATGTTTCCAGGGTATTCTTTATGCGTAATATATGAGCCCGGAAACCGTAGCGCGGCCGCGCTAAAAATGGACGGCTACAAAGAATGCTTCCGTCGCGCAGAAACAGTTATATTGCCGCATGTTACCTCCGCGAGCGAGGAGATTCGCGATTTTAGCAAACGGCTTGCGCGAAAATTAAAACAATACTATAGAAATTGCTATTACGTTGAGGAGGACGAGGGCGTTATTTCCCAAATTCAACAAATGGTCGAAGGGGCCAGAATAAATAAAAAAAGGATCGCTTTTATATTTATGAGCCAGAAAGGATTTCGGGGGATGATAGAGGGCGTTATTTCTCTTCTTCAATGATTTTTATAATCACCGAACCATCGGGTTTGATTTTCGTAATTTCAAAAGAGACGCCGCAATAGTCGCATTCAAACCATCGCCCAACCTCCGTATCTTTAGCTTCTATATTTTTATCATTTTTACATTCAGGACAGGTAATTAACATGATTTTATTCATAACTCACCCTAGCCCTCCCTTACCTTAAGGGAGGGAATTCGGCACAGTATCTTCGTGCCCCCTCTCTTAGGGTAAGAGAGGGGGCTGGGGGTGAGTTACGGTAAGCTATGACTCCATTGTATAAAATTTTAATATCCGGGTCAACTGTCTGGGCCAAGATGGAAAATCAGAACCCCACAGGGACCCACAAAGATCGTTCTATGGAGCGGTGGATTTTGAATTTTGCAAAAGCGAGCGCGCGCGAACTCGCGATATCTTCATCGGGAAATTCCGCGATCTCGGCCGCGAAGTACTGTAGAGAAAACAATATAAAACTCAATGTATTTTTATCCCCGAGCGTTGATCGTGAAAAAATTGAGCGCCTTCGTCCATATACGAATATCATTTTACACCTAACGAAAACGCCGAATAAAGACGCGTTTAGATTCTGCAAGAAAAATAATGTACCGAATTTGCGCGCCTCAAAAGACGATATGGCGCTCGAGGGATATAGGGATATAGCGCGGGAGCTCACAGAACAATTGCCGCAGATAGATAACATCTTTATACCTATAAGTTCTGGGGCAACACTGGAGGGAATGTACCAAGGATACTGTATGACGACCACCCCTAGCCCCTTCTTCGTAAGGAGGGGGGTAGATGTACCAAGGTTTTACGCGGTACAGACAACGAACGTGCATCCCATAGCGAGTTATTTTGATAAAGATTTTACAGAAGAAAAAACAAGCCGCGCGACCGCGATTGTAGACAGAGTTGCCCACCGCAGAAATCGGGTAATAAGAATTATAAAGGAAACTCGCGGCGGGGGATTTGTGATATCAAATGCGGAGCTTGAGGAGGCAA
>JBASTI010000002.1:0-12588 GCA_049274815.1 Candidatus Spechtbacterales bacterium
CTATTGTAGCATTTCTACCTAACCTGTCAAGTACGAACGCCCCCCGATCGCACGGCTTGTCTAAATAACTCACCGCGGTGAGTTATTTAGACAAACTTGCCACACAAACAAAATAGCGAGGCCATGCCTCGCTATTCGGCTTACTTAGTCTGGGTAGTTTCGGGAGTTGCTCCAAGGTCACAATGGACGCCGAATTTGTCTAGCTCGACATATCCATGCGGACTGTCGATGAATACCAACTTTTCCCCATCCTCGCGAATAAAGCGCATCCCATTGCATTCTCTGATAATTGCTCCGCCCCTATCGCGACCAGACTTCCTGTCTCTGAACTGAACGCAAAAATCGTTTCCATCTACTGTGAAAAACACACACAACAATTTCCTTCCAAATATTCCCTCGGCCCGGAACTCGCCCTCACCCATTTTGGGAACTAACATATTTTTTATTCCAAAGAACTTGAAAATTTCCGTTGCGGCCTTGGACCCATCCCATATTTCCATAAGACGCCTCCTTTCCTACTTCTTTGACATTATACTTCTCTTATACACCTCAAGGTTTTCAAGCGCAACACCTGTGCCTTTGACGACGCACAGTAACGGATCTTCCGCGATATGCGCAGGGACGCCCGTTGCCTGGGTAAGCAAGGCGGCAATATTTGTCATCAACGCCACGCCACCGCTCAGTATCATTCCCCTATCCATCACATCGGCCGAAAGCTCCGGAGGAGTTTCGCGAAGCACAGTTTTTACGGTTTGAACAATAATGCGCAGAATCTCTGTCATCGCGTATGTCACTTCGTTTGTCCTTATGGTTATATTGCGAGGGAGGCCCGTGAGCAAGTCCCTGCCTCTTATATTATATTCTTCCTCATCCTTAACGGGTAAAGCGCTTCCAAGAGTCTTTTTTATATCTTCGGCCGTCTGCTCTCCGATCGCAAGATCATATTTTTCTTTTATAAAAGCGGATATCGCGGCATCTATCCTATCTCCTCCTACGCGCGCGGAGCTTACGCATACTATGCCCCCCAAGGATATTACGGCAACCTCGGTAGTTCCTCCTCCAATATCAACAATCATATTCCCGGATGCCGTATTTATCGGAATGCCGGCTCCAATTGCCGCAAGTATTGGATCCTTTACAACATAAGCGGCTTTAGCCCCGGCTTTTACTGTTGCCTCCACTACGGCTCTTCGTTCTGTCGAAGTAATTCCCGCGGGCACCGATACCATTATCTCGGGCTTAAATATACGAAACCTTCCGCTAACCTTATCAATGAAATATCTAATCATTGCTTCGGTTACCTTGTAATCCGCGATGACTCCGTCTTTTATGGGCCGGTGGGCGATAATTGTATCGGGTGTGCGCCCCAGCATCTCTTTCGCCTCATTACCCACAGCAAGAACCGCATTGTCATTTACGGAAATCGCAACAACCGAGGGTTCGTTTACGACAATGCCCTTTCCGGGAATGTACACTAAGCAGTTAGCGGTCCCGAGATCTATGCCAATTTTACGAGGAGAAAACATGATTATATTTTTTTAATGTCTGCGCCAAGAGTCCTTAGCCTTCCCCCTAAATCCTCATATCCTCTTTCCACGTGCTCAATATTGCCGATGATAGTTGTGCCGGAAGCTCCAAGCCCGGCTATCACAAGAGCAGCGCCGCCGCGCAAATCATAGCTTGAAACTTTGGAACCCTTGAGTACAACCGGCCCCCAGACAATAGCACGATGAGGATCGCAGATCTTGCTCTTTGCGCCCATCTTATTGAGCTCCTTTATGCATGACAGCCTTTTCTCATAAAGAGGTTCGTGTATAAGCGTTGCTCCTTCTGTCTGCGTCGCAAGAACCGAAAACACCGACTGAAGGTCTGTCGGGATTCCCGGGTGCGGTAAAGATTGAACATTTTCCATGACCATCCTTTTTCCTCCTATTCCTGCGCCCGGAAATTCCGCTTTGACCTCGATGCTATTATCTTGTGGCGACAGCTTAATATCGGCGCCGGAAGAAACAAGCTTTTTTATAACAAAATCTAAATCAGAGGGATTGACATTTCTAATCCTAACTCTGCCCCCGCACACAAGCGGGGCAATCAGAAAAGTGCCTGCCTCTACATAGTCGGGAGAAATTCTATGGGCCGCGCCCCCAAGCCGCCTATAACCTTGAATATTTATTGTGGAAGTTCCGTCTCCGCTTATCCTTGCGCCCATCTTGCGGAGGAACTTCGCAAGATCCCGCACATGCGGCTCACAAGCAGCAATCTTTATTTGGGACTTGATAGGCACGGCGCTTAAAAATGAAAGAATATTTTCCGTGGCGGTAACACTGAATTCTTTCAGGGTAACAATCGCTCGCCTCTTTGGGGCCGGAGGCATCTTGACGGAAAAAAACTTTTTCCCGGGAATAATTGTAGCCCCCAAATCGCTGAATGCCTCAAGATGTGTATCTATCGGCCGCGCTCCTATGCTGCACCCCCCGGGATATCGCATTCTCTCGACCTTACCGAATCTCGCGAGCAACGGTCCTAGAAGCAATATAGAAGCGCGCATTTTATTAAGAGCATCGGAATCAAGGCGGGATATATTGATTTCTTTATTTTCAATATCGATAGATCGCGGGGATATCCATTGAATATTAGAGCCCATTTGCTCAAGAATATTTAGCATCTCAAACACATCGAGCACGAGAGGGAGATTGCTTATCCTGCACCTTTCGTGCGTCAAAAGCGTAGCCGCGAGAATAGGCAACGCGGCATTTTTTGAGCCTAAAACATTGATTGTGCCAAACAGCGGATTTCCGCCATTGATTATAAATTTATTAGGCATCGTACAAAATAGCCTGTGTTTTTGAGCCTTAAATCTCTACTTACAATACTATATATAAAATGGGCTGACAAGCTCGACTGGCAATATACGCGATTTGGGTGTATTATACGCGCATTACATGAAAAAATCTACCAGGACATTTTTATTTTTCTTATTCGCGATCTTATTTTTGGCTATTACGCCCGCGGTCGTTGGGTACTCGCAAGGATATCGCGTCGACTGGCAAAATATAGCCATAGTTCAAACAGGGGCGTTATTCTTGGAGCCAAGACCAGCTCCCGTAGAAGTATACCTCAACAGCGAGTTTATAAAAAGGAGCAGTTTTGTGTTTCAGAATATCTTTTTGGGAAACCTACTCCCCAAAAATTACCGTGTCGAAATAAAAAAAGAGGGCTATTCCCCATGGCAAAAAAATTTAGCCGTGTCTCCAAAACTAGTCAGTGAAGCTAAAAATATTACTCTTTTCCCACTGCCCGACACAAACAAAATAAATAAAATTAGCTCAAACCTAAAGAATTTTTTTCCATCCCCCTCGGGAAAGGATTTCATATTCCTTAAAAATACTCCAGTTCCCGAAATGAGCCTATATTCCTTAAATGATCAGCGGGAAATACTCGCCCTTAACGCGCCGAGCGACTTCGCTGGCTACACCATAGGGGATATTCAATGGAATAGAGATTCAAGTAACATTATTTTTCCCCTTGAAATGGGTAGCCGAAAAAAGTGGATTTTCGCGGATCCTGCGAGCGCCACTCTAAAAAGCGTAGACCTCTCTCAGGGAATCATGGCATCCGAAAATTTTAAAAAGCTCACAAAAAAATTATATAGGCCAACGATAGATGATTTAAGATGGAATCCGAACAATCCGCGGGAGATATTTTTTATAGCCTCGGACAATTCCACCGAGCGTCTGCTTTTTTCCTACAACATAGGAAACGCCGCGCTTTCCAAGCCCCTTGCGTATGATGTATTAGGATATTCTCCGGAAAAAGACAAAATACTGTATGTATCATCCACGCTTTACGGCATCAATTCTCTTGATCTGAATACTGGTCAAATAAATCAGGTTTCGCTTGAGCCGGTATCCCAATCGGCAATGAGCGCTGATATCACTTTTATAACAACTCAAAAAGATATTTATTCAATATACCGTCTGGACAAGGATCTATATATATTGAATCCAAAAAATTGGTCATTGGAAAAAATTTCAACCGATGTAGAAAAAACGATAGTCGCTGACGATCACAAAAAAATTCTTCTTGTCAAAAAAAATGAACTTGCGGTTTATTGGTTGGAAGATATAAGAACCCAGCCCTTCAGGGCCGCAGGAGACTATGAGCAGATTATAAATACGGACGAACAAACAATTGGGGATGCAGTGTGGTTTAGTAAAAACAATGAGTATGTAGTTTTCTCCATGGGAGATTCAATAAACGCGACAGAACTAGACGGAAGAGATAATAGAAACACCAGCGTACTTGTCAGTTCGACAGCTAAAAAAATATTTCGTGAGGGTAAGAACGAAGTAATATATTTTCTGGACAATGATACAATGTATTCGCTGTCGCTCAAATACAAATAAAAAATATTAACGTTTCGCCCATTGGGGGGCGCGCCTGGCCTTTTTGAGACCGAACTTTTTACGTTCTGTCTTGCGAGGATCTCGCCTCAAGAATCCCGCGCGTTTTAGCCGCTTACGAAAATCGGGATTAAACTTAACGAGCGCGCGAGCAGTTCCATGCCGCACCGCCTCTGCCTGGCCAGATACGCCCCCGCCGCGCACCAAAACAGACACGTTGAATTTATCCATTACCTTCATTTTTCTTAAAGCCCCATCGGCAAGCGCTTGAAGTTCGAAAGTCGGGAAATACCGGACATACTCGCGCTTGTTTACCGAAAAACCGTTCCCGCCTCGCGTAAAAAGGCGCACGCGCGCGATTGCCCGCTTTCTTCTCCCGACTGCCTCGTAATACTTTATCGGACGCTTGTCTAACTCCACGGGCTCATCTGCCGAAACAGGCTTCGATAATTTTGCCGCCTTCCTTGCCGGCTTTTTTAGAGGCCTCTTTACCGGCTTCACAGCCGAATCTTTGCCCAAAGACTTTTTACTAGATTCTTTTTTCGCGGATTTAGTTTGTGGCATAATATTGTTTATGTTATTACAAGTCTCTTCATAAACCGCACGCGCAATTTGTTATGCGGCAACATACCATAAACCGCTCTGCGCAAAACCTCCCCCCTACTTTCCCCCACAAGATCTCCGTATGTTTTCCCCCTTATTCCGCCCGGATATCCCGTATATCTCCAATACATCTTTTGATCAAATTTATTGCCGCTTACTTTTATTTTTTCAACATTTAAAATCTCGACGGAATTGCCGGAGTCAACATGCGGCAAAAAACTTTCTTGATTTTTACCACGCAAAAGCGTCGCAATCTCGCTTGCGAGGCGCCCTAATATTTTATTTGACGCGTCGATAGTGTATTTCATGATACAAACTCTATCACCGCCATTTTTGCCGAATCCGTCCGGCGAGGTACACGTTTTATGATTCTTGTGTATCCTCCGTTCCTGTCCTTGTATCGAGGCGCGATATCCGAAATGATTTTAACCTGGGCAGCTTTATCTTTAAAATTTTTCGCGTTGGATCTCCTCGCGTAAAGAGTACCCGTCCTTGATTTTGTAACAATTTTTTCTATGAAACTCCGTAGTTCTTTGGCCCTTGCTTCGGTTGTCACAATTTTCCCATGCAAAACCAGCGCTTGCGCTAAACTTCGCAAAAGTGCGTGTCGCTGATCACGCATTCTTCCAAATTTTCTTCCGCGTTTTCTATTACTCATTTTTTATTTTGGACCTTAGACTTTGACTTAGTAGTCTTTTTAGTGACGGATTTTAGCTTCGATTTTGGTATTGATTTTTTAATCTTCGCCTCTTTTTTTTCGAATTGACCCGCTATCCTGAAATGATCGACAAGAAGATTACAGGCATATTCAAGCGCCTCCTGGGGAGAAATCGCTCCATTGGTGATAATTTCAAGACGCAACCTGTTGAAATTGGTGCGCTCACCCACCCGCATATTCTCACTCTCAAAGTTTACTTTTCGCATCGGCGTAAAGATTGCGTCAAGAGGTATAGCGCCTATTTCGGCCCCTTCTTTTTGCTGCTGTTCAACGGGAATGTAGCCAAGCCCCGGCTCTATGGTAAGCTCCACCTCAAATCGGGCGTCGCGGCCCGTAACGGTCGCTATGTGAGCATCTTTATTAATAACCTCAACCTGACTTGGCGCTTCAATATCAGCGGCCGTAACCTTGCGCGCTCCCTTTACTTTAATCGTCGCAGATTGGGGTTCGTCGCCATGGAGCTTTATAAAAATCTGCTTCAAATTAAGCGTTATCTCCAAAACATCTTCCAACACGCCGGGGAGCGTGGAGAATTCATGAGGGGCTCCTTTTATCTTAACCTTCGTAATTGCCGCGCCCGGCAAAGAAGAATAAAGGACGCGCCTTAGGGCATTGCCAACTGTAACCCCGTATCCGGGGTATAAGTCTTCTATTTCAAAAACGGCCCTGTTCTCACTGTGCTCTTTAATTTTTGGCGGTTTTGGTAAAGTAATTTGCATACAATTTTTAAAAAATTAATTATCGATTATAAAACTCAATTATTGGTTTGACGCTCGCCATTATCATCGGATCCTCAACTTTAGGGGACGCGCTAATCGTAGCCCTAAGCTCTTTCTTGTCCAAACTAATCCATGCTGGGGGTTCAAATTTAGACAAACTAAGCGACAAGTCTTTAAACGGCGCTATACTTACGCTGCGGGGATGAATGCTGATTATATCATTAATTTTAACACTGAAAGACGGCAAATTTACATTGCGCCCATTCACTTGTATATGCCCGTGGCTTACAAGCTGCCTCGCGAATCTCCGGGTTGGCGCAAAGCCGCATCGGTACGCGACATTATCAAATCGCATTTCTAGGCCCCGTATTATTGAATCCGGATCTTTGCCGCGCCGAAAATACCCGCGAAATTGTTTTTCGCGCAGCCCATAGGTTTCCTTAAGCCCCTGTTTCTCTCCAAACTGCTGCCCATATTCGGATTGTGATTTTCGTGCGTGCCTTGGCATGTAAAATAATTATTTTAAACTCTTCGCGCTTTTCGGGCTCTGCATCCATTGTGCGGAATGGGAGTTGAATCCTGCAGGGTAAAAATATTTATACCCCGACCGACGAGCGCGCGAATAGCCGCGTCACGCCCGCTGCCTACGCCCTGCACATACACAGACACTTTCCCAAGATCGCTAACCCCCAACTTTTCAAACACATTTTCCACTACTTTCGACGCCGCATAAGGCGTAGCCTTTTTGGGACCCTTAAATCCCATAGCTCCCGCGCTTGACCAGACAAGTACATCCCCGCGCGAATCAGTTACGGAAATTAAGGTATTGTTGTAACTTGCGGAAATATAAATACGCGAAGAAGCTAATCTTGCCGCTCGCTTGGTTTCCGTTTGTTTTTTCGCTATTTCCAAGCCCGCATTAGATGCGTCCGATATTCCTCCTTCGGTTTCTTTTATTACACGTTTTTTACCCATAATAGTGATCCTATCTAACTATGTAGGCGATGCCGCGGGCTTTCTGCCGGATCCCATTGTACGACGGACATTTCCCCGGATAGTTCTTCCATTTGTTCGCGTTTGCTGGCCCCGTACAGGAAGCCCCTTAATGTGCCTAACGCCCCTATAACAATTTATATCTTTTAATCTTTTTATATTAAGCTGTACTTCTCTTCGCAATTCTCCCTCTACTTTATACCCTCCCTCGATAAAACTTTTAAGCGTATTTAGTTCTTGCGCGCTTAATTTATTCGCGCGTATATTTGGATCCAATTTAGATTGGGCTAAAACTTTTTTACTGGAAGAAAGCCCTATACCATAAATATAAGTTAGCGCGATCTCTATTCTTTTGTCTTCGGGGATATTTACCCCTGCAATACGCGGCATATTATTAACCTTTTATTAACCTTGTCTTTGCTTATGCTTTGGGTTCCCTTTACATATAACAAAAACTCGACTTTCACGTCGAACTATTTTACAAGCCTTGCAAATCCTTTTTACGGAAGAACGTACTTTCATTTATAGCGATATATGATTCTTCCCCTTGATCCATCGGGGCTGACTTCCACAAGCACCCTATCTCCGGGCAAGATCCGTATAAAATTAACTCTCATCTTTCCCGCAAGATGCGCCAAAATTTCTTCGTGATCACTTAATTGTACACGAAAGGTGACATTTGGCAAGGCCTCTATGACTATGCCTTCTTTCTGATTTTTGTTACCACGCGCAACCTGCATATTATGTAAGATATACTATATCAAGGCAATTTATAAGTCAACCCCTCCCCCTCCACTATGACCTCGATTTTATTCAGATCATCCGGAATTTTGCTGACCCAGAAGGGCCAGAAAGTTATCCTGGCTTCCCGGATGCTCTCGAAATTCGAAAGAAAAGAACGCACTTCTGGTTCGCTTTTTCCACGTATCCCCTCTGTAATTTTCTGTCTATCAATAAGAGCGTAGGCAATCTCTGATAGCGAAACTTTCATTTCCAAAATGCCCTTCTCAAAACGGCTGTCAATGGCCTCGTAGATCAGCTCCTTTTCATCTCCTGCCAGACGCATGCTTGGGAAACGCGCCGCAAAGTCGTTTGCCAGCATTTTTTTTACATCGCTTTCCCGCACGGCAAATGCTTTTGTCAAAACACTCCCGGTAATTGTAAGCTCGCCCGCGCTATCCCCAACTTTGCTAGATGAATCAATTTTTATATCGCTTTTGTATACGCCCTCGGGAATCAAAAATCCTTCTGGCAATAGGGCCGTAAGGGCTGTATTGCTCGTTGAGTTAAGCTCAAAAACAACCTGCTTTTCTAAGTTCCGGTAATCGTCTTGGCTTACAATCTTTATTTTCCCAATCTCTCCGCCCTCCATGTTTTTTTCAGATTTTCCATAAAAAGCAAGGTACTTGGGAGTCCCCTTAAACCCCGGGATAGAGAAGGTAGAAGGTCCAATATTGTATTCCTTTCCAACTTCTTGCGCTATAACCGAAACTGTGGTGGAGCTTGGCACAATTTGCCCATCGTGAATTTCTGCCCCGGGCACAACAACAGTTTCTAGGGTTCTAAATACTTTTCCACTTTCTGAAACAAATCGGGTCGTTTGCACAAGTGTTTGAGGAGACGAACTATAAGAATTGTAGACCCTTATTGCGCCCCTAGCTTTTTCTCGTACCTCTTTCTCGCCGCTGGATCCCGCGGTCTTTGAAACTTGCGAGGACTTTTCAAAAATTTGCGCGGGCACCACGCGGCCCCCAGAATCCCCGCCATCTTTAAGCGCAATTGCGTTCGTATCTCCCCTAATCCTTAAGTCTATTGATACCTTTTGGGTTGCTGGGCTAATATAAATTTTTGACCTCGGCAATATTAGGTAAAAAGTGACAACGGCAACCACAAGAGATATGCCTATAAGGGAAGCGAGAATCGCCTTCAAAACCGCGGCGTTGTTGAACTTTATATTGAGTCTGACATGCGGCACGCCGCGTAGAGCTATACGCGGCACGCCATGCCTACCGGCAGGCAGGCTTGGCAACGGCTTCTTCATCCAAAAACTTGTGATTTTCTGGTTAAATTTTTTCCGCGCGGAGGGAGCTTCGGCGTTATCCGGGTAAGCAGTCACGGGCACTACAATATCCGAGAGCTTGCGAGGATTAGCAACCGCTTCGGCGGCTTCTCTAGACGCGCCCTCCTTTAATTCGTGTGTTTCCTGATGCGCCTGAAGCTGGGCCTTAAGGGCAAGATTTTGTACCCGAGGGCTTGAGGAAACCACGACGATTTCTTTTCCCAGTGAATCGGCTTCACGCTTAAGCAACCGAAAGTTAAGGGCATGCTGCGCGATCCTTGAGTGATCGGGTACTAAAAGATATACGCGCTCGGCTTGCGTATGAATAAGTTTGTCTATCAATACAGTTAATTCGTCTTGAGGTTGAACTTGTATTATGTAAGAATCCATTTATCCTTGTATAAGCCGTAAACTTCTTCGGATATTTTTTGATATCTGATCGTCGCGTTTTAGTTCTCGCAAGTACATGCGAGCCAGCGCAAAAGGCGCGGCCCAGAGAACTTCATCCTTAAGGGCGTTGTCTAAGCAACCTATACGGCCGGGGGTAAAATTCACAAGGACCGGTTTTGCGAAAAAAGAAAGGGGGGCGCGCCATTGCTGCTGCTTAACCGCTTTTGAAACAATCGGAATCCTTGATCCTCCTCCATAAATATATATTTTTGAAGGAAGAAGGCTCACTTGCGACAAATCAGAGAGAATCATCTCGAGCCCTCTAAGGAATAATTCCACATCAGCCATTATTATAGCTTCGATTCTTTTTGCGGCATACTTCGCGACACCTCCTTCCGCGAATATCCGCTTGATATTTTCCGCTTCCAAAAATCCAACTTTTAAATTTTCCGAAATACTTTTTGTAAACGACGATCCCCCCAGTGAAATTGAACGTATATCATCCAACCTCCCCTTGCGGGCAAGGGAAATTTCCGTGGAGCTTCCTCCGATATCTATAAGAATAAAATCGGTCTCTGCAATTTCATTCAAAATGAGCGAACTAAATGCGGCGTGCGGCTGGGAAATCACAGATACAAGTTCGAGTTTTAGGGATTTGATAATTCCCTCAAATGCCGCAAGATGTCCCTTGGCAATATAAGAGTTAAACAAACCGCAAGACACCTCCTTGCCCCTGAACCCTATGGGATTTACTACCTGGTAGCCATCTATTTTTATATCCTCTAAAGCGCCATTTATAAGGTAAACCTCCAGCTCCGATCTGCCGGTCTCCCTTTTAAAATCTCTGCGAATCTGCTCGTAATTTCTTTGTTGTACCTTTTGGACAATATTGCTAAACTCTCCTTCGCTCAATTCCTCGTTTGGATAATCCCTTATATAACTTTGAGTCAGGGTTTTCCCATGCACAAAACCGCCTCCGATGCCCAATACGACTTTGTTAGTAAAACGCCTGCCGTAAGATACATGACTTTTTAGTTCTTCAAGACACGAACGGCAGGCATTGGTAATGCCCGGCACATTAAAACTCCCATCCGCGTTTATGTCGCCACTCGCATACTGCGTATTTGAAAATGATACAACTTTTGCCGCGCCAGATTTTGCTTCAACATGTAAACTCTTTACGCTAAAGGTCCCAATATCAAATACTAAAAAAGGTTCGCCGATGAAGCGGTTTAAAGATATGTTCCTAAAAAAATCTGAAAAAAGTAATCTTCCCCCCATGCACTTACATTATACAACGCAACAACAATTCTGTGCACTGGGGAAAAGTGTGCAAATAAAAAACCCCGAAATTTTCGGGGCGAGCGCATCTTTTAACGCAGTATGTGTATCGCGTTTTCCAATCGCCCTACTTTACAATAGCGCGAATCCGGCGGACTCCGGCGCCGACGGATTCTTCTTTGGTAATTTTGAAATGGCCGAGCTCGATAGTACGAGAAACATGCGGACCGCCGCAAAGCTCGCGGGAGAAAACTTCTCCGGTTCGAGGGTCAATCGCTGAATATACTTTAACAATCGCTGGATATTTTTCTTTTTCAAAATATAAAGCCCCTGTTTTTATTGCCTCCTCATAGGGCATCTCCACATGCCCCATTTCAAAATTTTTTTCTACCATACCGTTGACCAATCCTTCTACTTGCGCAATTTCTTCATCGGTCAATTTTCGCTCAAACGTAAAATCAAAGCGCAGGCGCTCTGCAGTGATGTCAGACCCTGCTTGGTGTACTTTATCGCCAAGGACCTTCCGTAGCGCGGCCTGGAGAAGATGAGTTGCGGTGTGCAAACGCGTGACTATTTTTAGCTCTTCCTCGTTTGCCGCCTTGAGCTCGCCCGTATCAAGAATAAGTCCGTGCCCGCCGAATTTTTTCTCGCGTCCCGCGCGAGAGGCCCCTCTGTGTTTCTCAAATTCTTTATCAAAATCTTCGCGAAGAAGGCCGTCTGCCCGTTCTTTGCCAAGCTCCTTTATTATCTCATACGGAAGCCCAAAACTTTCGTAAAGGCGAAAGGCAGATTGAGCGTTGATATCGCTAAATCGTTCAAGCTCCTTTAGCCCCCTTGCGATACTTTTTTGGAATTTATCTTTTTCCTTTGAAAATTCATTTTTTACAACTTCTGAATTTAATTCTTTATAAAAATCGCTGTAATTTAAAACAACCCTTGCCAAAAGATCCAAAGAATCATAGCTATTTTGCGATAAGTACTCATATACGAGCATTCTACGCGTAAGGCGACGCAGTACATATCCGGCCTCCTTGTTTGAGGGAGTCACATTGTCAGATAGAAGAAACGTGACTCCCCTTGCGTGGTCAGAAACTACGCGCTTTGTGCGCGTATCCATGCCAGCGGGAAGCACTTCCATAAGCGGCAAGAACAAATCCGTATCAAAAATATTTTGCTTTCCCTGCGCGACCATTGCTAATCGTTCAAGCCCCATGCCGGTATCTACGCCGGGAGTCGAAAGCTTCTCTAAACTCCCGTCTGGCTTGTCACCCTTCGGGTGATCACCCGTAGGGTGACAGTAATATTCATTAAAAACAATATTCCAAATCTCGGTATCATTAATATAAATTTCTGTTGTCGGGCCGCAAGGCCCTTCGTTGCCGGTGGGCCCCCAGAAGTTATCCTCGCGGCCAGCTTCGCGGA
>JBASTI010000003.1:0-5782 GCA_049274815.1 Candidatus Spechtbacterales bacterium
CGCATGTGTCTGGTCTTGCCGCAAAACTATGGCAGGGGAGTGCCTCGGCTACTCGCGGTTACCTACAGTTTATAGCGCGAGATATCTGGACTGTTGGAGACGATACGGCAACAGGATTTGGCTTGCCAACTGTAAAGTAAAACGACATTAATACAGAAATGAAAAAGGGGGCTTAAGTAGTCCCCTTTTGGTTTGCGCGCAGTTTTAGCGGGTGTTGTCTATGCCCGCGGACTCGTCGACATTCCCTATAGCCGGGCCATTGGCTTTGACGTTGTCAAAAACGAACTCCTTCGTGGAACTTCCATCACCGCGTCCGATAGTGGATCCCTTGAAACTGCATTTGTTGGCTTTCACCCGTTCGATGGTGGCATCGCCGGGTACCCCGACATTGTCGATCTCGATGAAGCCAACTTCAGCGTTTGCGGCCGCGGTTATCATAACTACATCGTACTTTGTGGCATCTACTTTCCAGACAGGAAGAGCTTCAAAGGAGCTGAATGACCTATGCGGAAGCATAGGGCTTGCTGCCGTGATGGGATTGGAGGCGCCATCTGCCAAAACCCCCCTTAAATCTATTTGTCTGCACTCCGAGTTTTTGACCGCAAGGCTTGCAAATCGCGAATCAGTTAGATCGAGGTTTCCGGTCAGTATGGAGAAGCCGAGGGCCGCGGAAATTTCAAACCGTACGGTCCCCGCGCCTCCCGGTTTCATATTGACATTCGTCATCCGAATGCCTTCCATCTTCGCGCCACCAATTTTGAATTCAAGAGTATTATGATTTTTCTTTCCCTTGGGATCGATGGTCGTGAATTCATCAACGACTTGGCCTTGTTCGCCAATCACCATGGTGGTGGTCTTTGCTCCCTCTTTGTAGCGCTGAAGCTGGGGAATTGGCTGTCCCCAGACCGTTGAGGTGAAAAGTGAAGCAAGTGCCAAAATCACGGCGACGATCCCCAATCTCCATAGATTTCTTTTTATCCACATTTCGGCCATAAGAACCTCCTTGCTTACCCAGTTTTTCTCTGTTTGTTAATGTGCGCCATTTTTAGGTTATTTTCATTCTACGCTATACCAAAGCTTATGTCAAGAAGGGAATTTCTTTGTGGCCAAGAAGAAATTCTCTTGAGGTAATTTCATTTTTACCCCCCAGTTGCACTCTATCAATTACAAAAATTCCGCTACCGGTTTGTACGGCTAATTGCCTATTTTGGGTTATAAATGTTTGGCCGGGCGGCAACTGTTGAGATAGAGGTAGCGAGGATACATTTCCATTGACGATGTTTAAGCGCTTATTATTCCAAAAAGTAAAACTTCCCGGCCATGGCGTGAAGGCGCGTATTTGACATTCAATTTCCTCGGCGGATTTTGCCCAATCAATATGACCATCTTCCTTTGTGAGAATTTTTGAATACGATGCTTTTTTGTGGTCCTGTGCTTCGGGTTGTATTTCTCCGGCGACCCACTTTGGGATGGTATCTATTAGTAAATCTGCGCCAATCTCTGCCAATTTTTGCGATAATTCTCCGGCAGTTTCCTCCCTTGATACTTGATACCGGATACTCGATACTATATCGCCGTGATCAATTTCTTCATCCATCAGCATTATTGTTACCCCAGTTTCTTTGTCGCCGTTCAGTATCGCATATTGAATGGGCGACGGCCCCCGCCAGCGCGGAAGAAGCGAGGGGTGGACATTTAACGCGCCGTATTTTGGTATGCCCAGTATTTTTTTGGGGATAATTTTTCCGTAGGCGGCAACGATTGCGAGTTGGTAGTTGGTAGTTTGTAGTTTGCGGATGACTGCTTTATCTAACTTTTCTGGCTGCATAACCGGGATTTTCTTTTGTTCCGCAAGAACTTTTACTGGCGGGGGAGTCATAATTTGCTTTCGGCCAACGGGTTGATCGGGCTGTGTCACAACTGAAATCGGCTTATACCCTTTTTGTATGAGCCGCTCAAGTATAATTTTTGCGAATTCCGGCGTGCCGAAGAAGACGATGTTCATACCCGTTCAATAAATAAAGTTCCGTTCAAATGATCGATTTCATGTTGAAATACCCGCGCGAGAAGCCCCTTGGCGTAAACGGTAAATTTACGCCCCAAGTGATCCCGGGCCCTTATTTTTACTTCATGCGAACGGGGTGTGGGCTTAAATATACCCCTTAGACTAAGGCATCCCTCGTCATATACCTCCTTTTTATCCGAGTAGTAAACGATTTCAGGGTTTACAAATACCGTGGGCCATAGAGGTTTTATTAGTGAAAAGGGGATATTGAGCATACGTACTTTCGGAGCGATGTTGTCGGGTATTACAAAAATACTTAAGGATTCATTGATTTGGGGCGCCGCAAGTCCGACGCCGTCCTGTTTGGCAAGTGTATCCCCCATGTTTTTTATAAGTTTTTTCATAAACGGCGAGTCAAAGCCGCCCGTTATCGGCAGGGTTTTTTTATGGAGTATTGGGTTCGGTTCCTGTATGACGGCTTGGAACATAATTATTTAAAGCATCGCGATTGGGTCTACGTCTATCTTCCACTCGCTCGGTACAACACGTAGAAGTTTATTACGGAGTTTAATATCTGCTATTTTTGATTTTATCATAATTTGCCAAATATATCGATCGTTAACGCGGGGAATAAAGGCGGGAGCAGGACCAAGAATTTGATAGTCTACATCGGATAGCTTATAGTTCGTAGCCTGCGTAATTAGTTTATTTTTTAGGATGGTGGCTTCACCTTCGGCCTTCTTTGGATTCTCGTGCGCGTATGAAAGATTTATAATTTGGGAAAACGGAGGCAAGGATAATTCCTCACGTTGCTCTATCTCGGACATGAGCAATGCGTTAAAGACATCTACGTGAAAACTTTTTGTCTTCAATGCGCTGTCCTCGATACTTTGTATAATATAGTTGTCCATAACATATGTCTGCAATATTAAATGCCGCAAACTGCTTGTCCCTAATTTATACAAAATGCGTATTACCTGTTCTCTAATCCTGAAATCAGGAAGACTAAGCATCGGATCAATAGTTATTATTGCCGTGAGTTCCGCGCGCGGTAGAAGCGCCTCATGTAGCATGGCCTGCGTGCCGATAAGGATGCTAATTTTTTTCAGCGAAAAGGCGTCTATTATTTCCCTTTGTTGGCTAAATGTAGGGGCTGTATTTAGATCTAATCTTGCAATTTTGCAAGTTTCTTCGCTTGTCTTGGTTTCTCGAAGAAACTTGACTAGCTCTTGCTCGACTCGCTGGGTTCCCGCTCCGACAAATTTTATCCTGTAGCTTTCGCATTTTGGGCAGACGTCGGGAGGTTCCTGACGTTGTCCGCAATGATGACAAATGAGTTTGTAGTTTTGATGGTATACCATTGGCACGTCGCAATTCTGACATTTTATTACATGTCCGCAATCGCGGCACACAAGGCCGGTATTTAGTCCCTTTCTGTTTATAAACAAAATTGCTTGCTGCTCATTTTTTATAACATGCGTCAATTGCGCCTGTAATTCTTTGCTAAAAATGGAATAGTTTCCAGCTTTAAGCTCGTTGCGCATATCTATAACTTGAAACCTCAAGTTGCACGGTCCTCGCTTAATCCCGCGCTGCTTATATTGCCCATTTTTCACATTCCACAACGATTCTATTGACGGCAAATTAGTCCCCAAAATTACCTCCGCGTCGGTGAGCTCTGCAAGTTTAAGGGCGATGGTCTTCGCGTTTATATATGGCTGTTGGTCAAAGGATTTATAGAATGGACTTTCTTCCTCATCTATTATAATAAGGCCGAGATTTGATAGCGGTATCGCGAGGGAAGATCGAGTTCCTATCAGACATTTTACATCCTGTGATTTTGCTTGCTGCCAGATTTTGTATTGGGAAAGATTCGTAAGGCCGCTATGCGCGGCTACCGCGTTTTTGAGGCCGGGTATTCCTTTTTTAAAATAGTCAATCTTATATAATTCTGGGACAAGAAAAAGAACTGATTTTTTGTCATAAATTGCTTTTCGGATCGCACTTTCGTAAAATGTAATCCTGGATTTAGCGTTATTGTTACTGTAGTAGAGGGTTGGTTTTTTACTTTTAATTTTCCTTGAGATAATCCCTTGATTGCGGGAGCCGGAGCCAGGCGTATCGGCACTCGCAAGCTCCCCAATAAACTTTTTGGTGGGCCTGGTAAAAATCTGGGGAAGGAAAGAGCGCATTATAAGTCCGAGAGGCGAATAAAAATAATTTGCCGTCCAAAGGGCAAGTTTTACATAGTGGTACGGCACGGCCGGACTCTTAGTTATAATTTTTTCCACTCGCCTTAGTCTAATGGCCGAAATTTTTATTTGTTGTTTTTTATGGGACACCGGGGAGCATGCGGCAACAATACCCAAGGTTTTTCGCGATCCGATGGGAACTTCTACCACCCCCCCTACCTCGATTTTATCAAAGCAAAAATAGTCCAGAATTTGGGGCGCGGGGTGCGGCATCTTTGCTAGTGGGATTACGGATACGATGTACATGGGGTATAATTACTGTGACAATGATTATACTAGGCACAAAGGTTCACAATCTCACTTTACCACAGGCGCTAAAAAGAGCGGAAGGGTTTTTAGATGATGGCAAACAGCACTACATCGTAACACCTAATCCTGAAATCGTGCTCAAGGCAAGGAATGACCAAGAATATAGCGCGATTTTAAACAGAGCTGATTTAAGCATTCCCGATGGAATAGGACTTCTTGTCGCGTCACGGATATTGTATGGCGCTCGAAGGGCCCTTAAGACTCGGATTACAGGCGTGGATTTTATGCAGGAGTTTATAGGGCGTGTACGTTTTGGCGCAACGCGCAGTGTTTTGCTGCTTGGCGGGAAAAATGAAGTAGCTAAAAGGGCAGCCGCGTGTTTGCAAAATCGATTTCCTCATATGAGTTTTTACGCGCTTGAGAATCCGGATAACGCGCATTTGGATTTTGTTATAAATGAAATTATCCAGCCAGATTGTATATGTGTAGGACTTGGCGCTCCGAGGCAGGAAAGATGGATTAATGAAAATCTTTCAAAATATCCCACAGTAAAGATCGCAATGGGCGTAGGCGGCTCATTTGATTTTATTTCCGGCCGCATATCTCGCGCGCCATTTTGGATACGCGCCGCCGGGATGGAATGGTTTTGGCGTTTTACCGTACAACCTTGGCGGATACATCGGGCGTTTAACGCGGCCATAATTTTTCCGCTGGAAGTTATGAAAGAGAAATTAAAGTTATCCACAGTTGGCAAATCGCTCATAGTGCTATAATGAAATAAATTAAAAACGGTCTGTTATTTTAGCTTTATTATTATTTGGTAACGTAATAATATATGACTTTATTAATTATCTTGCTTATACTATTGGCAGCCGGAGGTGCCGCTTATTACTTTTTCTTCATGAAAAAGAAGAGTGGCGGAGAGAATGTTGCGTCAGGGACGACCCAGCCAGAAGAGAGTGCTCCATCCGAACCGAAGGCGCCCGAGGGCGGTGCGGGCGAGGGAGGAGGCAGCGGAGAGAAGCAGTGGTAATATCTTGAGATATTTTTTGCAAAAATGACCCCGCTAAGCGGGGTCATTTTGTTATCAGTCATTGCTTTCCTCCAATGCCCACTGTACTATGTTAATATATTAGCAGATAATCAAGCATATGTCAATGCCAAAAGCCTTTGTCATTCTTCTCAACTGGAACAACTGGGATGAAACCCAGAAGTGTTTAAAGTCGTTATCGGCGGTGATTTATAGTGATTACGAAGTGATTATTGTGGATAATGG
>JBASTI010000004.1:0-6935 GCA_049274815.1 Candidatus Spechtbacterales bacterium
GCTATAGAAATAATTTTAGCGAGTTTAGCAAAAACCTTGCCGCGCTTGGCGTCAACTGCCGCTTTGTGATGTTTGGTTGTTTTCCATTTGCTGTGGCCGGACATATTTTTATTTTGCCTTACTTTTCCGTAAAAATCAAGGCCTGCGTGCCCGCTTCGCCAGAGCTTCAGCGAGGCGATCCGGTCAGGTAGGCCGGGCAAGGCGTTTTTTGAGTAAAAATATAAAAATAGCAGATAAGAGGGCGATAGACGAAGCAAGAAAGGCGACTAATCGAGTGGAGGTTTTAGGGGCGGATTCTACGATAGACGCAAGCTGGTGCGGGGCGCGGAGAGGGGTTTCGGGGATGAGGTTGGGAGTTTGTGATGAGGTGTCGGCGCTGTATTCTTTTACAATTTTTTTAACATCTTCTACCGATGACGTGTTTTGAACTGGCGCGGGAACAATGTTCGCGCTTCCCGGAGTCGGTACGCTAGACCACTTCCAGAGACCATTGCTTCTGACATAAGATTTCCCCTTCTCGGTTTTCTCATAGGGCGCTGTTTGCACAAGTTCTCCATCGGGCCGTATGAGCTGGACTGCGTCGCCGTCGTTGTTCATTGTCATATTTGTAGTCAACCGGGAAAGCACAAGAAAAGATTTTGCCGCTATAATTGTGCCCTTGGGCAGGATATATATATTAGTAGCTCCCAAGGTATCTTTTATTTGCCACAAAGAAATGTCGGCCGGTTCACTATTTTCGTTTGTTACCTCTATCCACTCCTCGAGCTCGTCTGGCCCCAAGGGGTAGGGCATAAGCTCGTTTATAAAAATGTTAGAGGGATAGGGCGCCTGTGTTTGAGTGCTTGCCGCTTTCTCGGATTTACTTGGTTGGATCTCGGGAGTAGGCGTGGGGGTGGGATTCGGCGACTCGGATACGATTTGTTGCGCCTCTGTGGGTTCAGGCGCGGGAACGGGATCCGAGATCTGGCCTTCTTGCGAGGAATATACGCTATTTTGCGCCTTGGGTGTCCCGCCGGGATTTGCGCTATTAGCCCAACTACCTAGGTCAGACCCGTGTAGTTTCGGGTCTTTGCGTTCCATTGTTAGTTTTGTTGTGTTGTTGCCAGCGAACCAGTCCATATTCCACAATCCAGCAGTATCAATTATATTCCCAGAATTATCCATCAGCTCTAAATGTTCGCCGCCGTTTCCGAGCGCACTATCTTTATACGGGTAAATAATGTCAGCTGCCATGCCCATCACAGTATCGTTTGCGCGAGAAAGTAAAAAATAAGCACCCGAGGGCATGGCGCCGCTTAATTCTATTGTTGGGTTTCCATCCCGCGATTTTAATACCCAGCCGCTTACATTGATTTCATTAGCGCTTGCATTGTAAAGCTCTACCCACTCATCATTCGCGGCTTGATTCGTTGTCTCGCTCCCTTCTGGAGGGGAGCCCATCCAGGCGATTTCGTTTATCACAACATCGCCCGGATTTGCGGCGTATACAGACGGAACAAAAAAGCAGACAAAAACGAAAGTAAGGATTGCGAAATATTTTAAATTCATGATCATCCTTAACCCTAGCAAGGGAATTCTTATAATTCAAGCAGGGGGCTTTGCTCCTCCCTGGGTTTGAGGCCCAAATGCTCGTACGCGAGTTTTGTGGCCACTCTGCCGCGGGGAGTTTTTTGAAGGAATCCAAGCTGCAAGAGATAGGGCTCGTATATTTCTTCAATCGTATCTCCCTCTTCAGAGGTTGCCGCAGAAAGAGTTTGTATGCCCACTGGGCCGCCGCCGAATTTTTCTATGATTATTTCAAGCAATTTTCTGTCGGTTGGCTCAAGGCCAAAGTTGTCAATTTCCAGCAATTTAAGAGTTTGTTTCGCGGTGGATTCAGTTATGACTCCTTCGCCCCTTACTTGCGAGAAGTCCCGGGCGCGTTTTAATAGACGGTTGGCTACCCTAGGGGTGGAGCGGCTTGAGCGGGCGATTAGTTCAAGCCCAGCTTCATCCGCGCTTACCCCGAGTATATTTGCCGATCTTTTTAAAATTTTTAAAATGTCGTCTTTGTCATAAAAACCAAGGCGAAATGTTGCCCCAAATCTGCTCCGGAGCGGGGATGACAGAAGCCCTATACGGGTAGTCGCGGCAATAAGGGTAAAGGGGGGGAGGTCCAGCTGTATTGTGCGGGCCGAAGGCCCTTTCCCTATAATTATATCCAAAACCCGATCTTCCATAGCAGGATAGAGAACCTCTTCTATTTGTTTATTGAGACGGTGCGCTTCATCTATAAATAGAATGTCTCCGGGCGCAAGGTTGGTTAGGATCGCGGCAAGATCGCCTACTTTTTCAATGGCGGGACCAGAGGTTATTTTCATATTTGTTTGCATCTCACAAGCTATAATATGACTTAAGCTTGTTTTCCCAAGCCCGGGAGGACCATACAAAAGAAGATGCTCTAAAGTATCGCCTCTTTTTTTCGCGGCTTCAATAAAAATTTGAAGATTGTCTTTTATTTGGCGCTGTCCGATATATTCTTCCCATGTTTTGGGACGAAGAGCGGTATCAAGCGATCGGTCCTCACGCCGCACGTCTGATGTTATAGGACTTGACATATATTGATATTTCTGCTAGTATTTAAGGTTAGTGTCCAAAATGTCGCTATAGGACTGTAGGCACTCTCCGACCTCGGTCGGAGAGAGGGATATATCTTAGAAATATTGGATCAAGGGGCTCCGGCTCCTTGTCTCCTCGGGTGTATTCTGAACTCTTGGTTCCCAAGCTAGAGACCGCCTACAGTCCTATGGTGGCGTTGCCATTTTCTTTAAAACTATTCTCCAGCCACCCTCTCCACTTCTTCTATCGTAGTTATCCCCTCAAGTACCTTCAAAAGGCCGTCTTGTTTCAAGGTAATCATGCCATTTTTTTTAGCGTATTCCCTTATTTCTGTTACTGAAGGATTTGTTAGTATAAACCTCTCAAACAGAGGCGTATTTATGAGAATTTCGTAAATTCCAATTCTTCCTTTATAGCCCGCGTTGTCGCATGTTTTACACCCCCTTGCCTCGGCGACTTCAAGCGCAGGGTCTACCCTTCCCCACATGCGGACAAGTTCCGGCGCGCTAAGCTTTTGGCGTTCCTGTTCTGTCGCCTTTCTCATTGTTTTGCAATCGTCGCATATTCTGCGCACAAGCCGCTGTGCTATCGCCATACTGAGGGCCGGCCCTATAACAGACGGGCTCGCTCCAATGTCCACTAGGCGCGGCACGACGCCCGCAGCATCGTTTGTATGAAGCGTTGAGAGCAGAAGGTGGCCGGTAAGCGAGGCCTGAAGCGCCGTGTCCGCTGTTTCAAGGTCTCGTATTTCCCCTATAAGAATAATATCAGGATCTTGGCGTAGGATTGAACGAAGGCCAGACGCAAAAGTATATCCGCGTTCGGGCGCGGCTTGTGTCTGCGATATGCCCAGAAGATGATATTCTATGGGATCTTCAATGGTGATAATTTTGACTTCTGGAGTTTTTAGTTTTTTTAAAAACGCGTACAAGGTAGTTGTCTTCCCAGACCCCGTGGGGCCAGTAGCTAATATCATGCCGTTTGGTTTTTTTATTTGGTTTTCCACGGTTCCCAAAATATCTTTGCGAATGCCAAGTTGGTGCAGGGACAGCAGAGAAGAGGGGTTCAAAACGCGCAATACAATATTTTCCCCGTATTCTCCGGGCAGAATCGAGCTTCTTATTTGTATTTCAAAATCCCCAAACGAAACAGAAAATCTGCCATCTTGCGAAACGGTTTTGATGTTCAGTTTCATGTTGGAAAGAAGCTTTATGCGCGACAAAATGAGTTTATGCATATGCGCGTCAAAGTTCAAAACATCGCGCATAAGGCCGTCTATGCGAAGCCGCAGGCGAATACTTTCCTCCTCCGGCTCTATGTGAATGTCGGACGCGTCAAGAGCAAGCGCGCCCGCGAGTAAAATTTCCACAACCAAGGAAATACTTTTTTGATGTGATAATTGTTCTATCGCTCCCTTGAGGTCTGTGATAGAGCGTATTTCTTCGCGAAATTCTTTGAGGGCTTGCGGGGACACCGCAACTTCGCCGGATATTTTTTCTTTACTTTTGGCCGTAACATATCCAGCCCACGCTTTTTGGAGGCTGTGAGGTGAAACAACAAACACGGAAACCTCTCCAAACTCTTTTTCGAGTCTTTCAAGAATTTTTTTTGCGTAGGGGTTTCTCGGGCTTATTAACGCAACCTCTAAAGAGTCGCCTTTTTTATGAATTACGGCAAGATCAGCTTTTCGCGCGTCTTCTTCGGGGATTAACTCAAGAGCGGAACGTTCCGGGGATTTGAACGCGAGGTTTATATATGGCAAACCGAATAGCTCCGAAGATTTTTTTGTATCGTCTTCCTCTTCGCTTCTGCGAATCATTTCGATTCTATGCTCTTGTATTTTTTCGCCTGGGAATTTTATCGGGGACATAATTTTGTCTCTCTCTTTATTCTACATTAAATTTTTTCACCGCGTAAGATATGTCGCTTATAACCTTTTTTTGTTCTAGGATATCTTTTGAGGGAAGGGCAAAAATTATATTATTCCCGTGTTTTTCTCCGCGAACCACTTCCAACAAGAGTTTTGATTGTTCCCCATGTGGGGCATGTATAATCCCAAAATAGGCGGAATGATTTTCCCATAAAATAGTAAAAAAACTTGCTTGCGAAAAATTATTTTTAAGTTCGGAAAGGACAAGGGATATCGCCTTGGTGTCAGCGCCGGATTCTAAAAAGTCCTCTTTGCTTATCGCAAGCCAAGCGAGCCGCGACTCTTCTATATAGTTGAGTTTGCTCATGGCTATCCCCCAGAGCTTTAGAAACTGGAAGGATTTAGTTTTAAAGAGGTGCTTAATAATTTCCTGCTGATCGGCTTCGCGAGACATAAGATATGCCGCCTCGTACAATGTATTCGGTTTTGTGCGGGAATTTTGGAAGTTGCCAGTCGCTCCTATGATTCCTGCAAGAAGCGGGGTGGCGACATCTTTTGTAATGAGGCCATCGTCCCATTTTTTTAGCAATATAGTTATAATTTCAGAGCAAGATGAGTATGTGGGTTCTATTATATTTACTTCGCCGTAGCGTTCGTTAGACGAATTTTTATCTAAGTTTATTATGGGAGTTTCGTAAAAAAGGGGCGCGTTGCGCTCAAATTCATTGTCAAGGGATGCTAGGTCATCAACTCCTACTGTGATGATTGTATCGTAATTAAATTTAGATAAATTGATATGGACATCCTGTTCTTCTATGCGGATGCCCGACTCCGGAGTTATATGGATATCAAGGCGAGAGTTTGAGCGCCCGTACTTTATTCGTTTTACCGGTTTTTGGGAAATGTTTATTGATACAACGACGTCTTGCGACGCGTTTATTATTTTATGCGCGTCCGTTTCCTTCCCGAGAAAATAAAAATGCTCCGGGATTGCCCCAGAGGAGAAAAGCGCCGCTTCCTTTTTGCTATTTATAAGGACCCTTGCGAGGGCCATTGAGGCAGGGTATGTGTCCTCAAGATCTTTTGCTCCGGCAATGATTAAAATATTTTTGCCGTTGCCGAGATATGTATGCGCTTGTTGATATTCGTTGAGTGCCATAAGTCAATCCAGTAAATGTAGCGTGCTTTACTTGGGGCGTCAATAAATAGAACTGTGGATTCTTTTGATGCCTTTTTTATCCACAGTTGACATCCTGTTTTGGATTTTGAATGCGATGTATAATTACTACATACAAAACATACATAACTGTATGCCGAGAAAATAAGCGTGGGAGTCAAAATGGGGGAAAAAATCAGCACGAAGAAAAGCTTTGGTGGGCGTCTCTTATTGAGAAAAAAGAATACCGTGAATCTCAATAAAGCTTCGCGAGTTTTTGGTTATACGCAGGACTACTTGGGACAACTGATTCGCGGCGGAAAAATTGGGGGAACGCGCAGGGGCCGCGAATGGTTTATTGAAATCTCGGAACTGGAAAAGTATATTAAGTCAAAAAGTAAAGAGGCGAAAACGGCAGAAGCTCATCCGAGAAGCGATTTATCTAAGCGAAGAATCCTGCTCCCATTCTCGGTATCTTTGTCGCGGGGCGCGGGAGTTGTATTTGCGGCATTGGCATTGTTCTCTTCTGGCGCGTTTGCCGCAGATGGAAAGGGTATCATAAAAGATGTTGCCGACCTTGCTGACAGAATATCCAGAATATCCATGGAAGCGCTTGGGGCAACCCCCGAGATAATAAGCGCTACAAACGATTTTTTATATACTTCATCTTTTGATTCAGGACAAACCGTAAAAGTCTCTTACGTCTCCGTCGATAATTCCACAGGAAAGTTTTTCTACGATATCTATAGCGACCTCGCCAGTAACATATCCGGCGAACTTGCTCGCCTCGTTGAAGCTTCTGCGAAGCGGGCCGCGGTGTCAGATTTTTCCCTGAAAGTACCCAATTCCGCTTCTATCTTTGATCCCTTCGTCTCCGTCTTCAAATCCGGCGGGCAGGCCTACCAATCCACCAACAAAAAAATAACCTCCTTCTTCGGCAACGCGTATCTCAAGGTTGTGGAAACAGTTATTCCTGGTCTTGCCCTTCCCAATCCTTTGGCGGAGGAGGGCTCGCCATCACTCGCGGAAGAACTGAAGCAAACCCAGCAAGAGCTAGAAGAACTCAAAGAGTCAATCGCACAAGTACCCGTCCAAAGGGCAGAGCCCACAGAGCCCATTGAGGCGGGTCCGCCCCAAGCCAAAGGTTTGGGCAGGGAAATCGCTCAAATCGTGATCAAGAAATCAGACGATACAAAACTCCTAACGATCCAAGGCGACGTCCTGAAGATTCAGACCGATCTTAGTCGAGTCGAGCTCGATCTTGCTTCTCTTCAAAACTCCGTCAACCCCAACCTCACAAACTCCCGCCTC
>JBASTI010000005.1:0-2017 GCA_049274815.1 Candidatus Spechtbacterales bacterium
CCGGGGATGATTATAAAGAATCTCGACTTGCGCCGTCCTCTCTATCGCCAAGTCGCCGCATACGGTCATTTCGGTAGAGATGATTTAAATCTGCCATGGGAGAAGACGGATAAGGTAAAGGAGTTGAAGAAATATTTTAAATAGGGCCCATAGTATAGTGGCAAAACGCCTCCATGGCATGGAGGAGTTGTGGGTTCGATTCCCACTGGGTCCACAGTTTCTAGAGTTGTCTGGAGTTACATAGAGTAGTATTTAAGTAAAAGAAATCCCCCAGACGAATCTGGGGGGTGACTATTCTACTTTTCTGTCACGCGAGCAATTTTTCTGCTCGTTCTCTGATGGTTGCCTCGACTTTTCCCTTGATGGGTATGGCAGCAAATGGAAGGTTTCCAGCAAGGTCTACTTTTGACTCGTGGACAGTGAGCGTCCCTGAAACCCTGAAGCCCATCGCTGAAAAACTAAATGTGCCCCTATTACCGCTCCAGTCTTCTTTGAGATTGCTAACCTTGTCTCCGAACTCGGTTTTTACTTCGCCTAGAAGACTTTTGATACGTGCTAATGCTTCGTCTTGCGAGAGTTTGTGAGTAACGGTCATATTAAGTTTTGGCATTTACCATCCTCCTTTATTTTTCATACTGCCATTATAACACCTTTTAGTATTTTGTAAATGTTTTTAAGGGAAAAAGGCACCGTATAGTCCTGCAGTTTCTCAATGAGATTTACCACAAAAGTTCGCATTTTGAAAATGTCTTTCTTGAGCTCGCAAAAGCGTCCTAACGGGCGCTTATTTTTTTGTATGAATTTATTTGTGCTACTATTAATGGTGCGCTATATGGACACTCAAATATTTCAATTTATAAATCAATTCGCGGGCAGATGGCCTATACTTGACGGTTCCGCTATATATCTTGCAAAGTACTCCGGCTATTTGTTGATCGGGACTCTGGCTGTTTTAATAATAGTGAATCGCCGCTACTGGCATAAAATTTTTTTCTGGGCACTCGCGGCAGTGTTTATATCGAGATTCGTCGTCACAGAAATCATACGGTTTTTTTACAGCAGGCCCCGACCCTTTGAAGCACTTGATGTCACCCAGCTTATAGCGCACGGCCCCGAAGCGTCTTTACCCTCCGGCCACGCCGCGTTTTATTTCGCGCTGGCCTGGTTTGTTTTTTTTATAAATAAGAAGTTAGGCACAGTTTTTTTGGTTGTGACACTACTAATGACTCTTGCGCGGGTGTTTTCCGGCATCCATTATCCTTCGGATATATTGGCGGGAGCGGGGGTTGGGCTACTCTCCGCGGCGGGGGTGTATTTTGCTTATAAAAAGTGGGGCCGCAACTTGTGAGTAAGTCAAAAATATGGTATTGTGAGGGGTAAGTTTTTGGAGGGTTGCGCCGAATGGTAAGGCACTGGTTTCGAAAACCAGCGGGAGAAATCCCTTAGAGGTTCGAGTCCTCTACCCTCCGCCCAGAACCAGAAAAATGCCCGCACGGGCATTTTGCGGTTCTGGGCTGACCCGAACCGATCTTTGATCTGGTTCGGGTCGCCCCCAAATAAAAACTATACCCCAAAATAAAACCATGTATTATGTCTACTATTTACAAAGCAGAAAGGATAAAGATAAAACTCATACTGGCTATACAACCGATCTAAGATCTAGATTCGAAAGACACAATAAGGGCTTAGTTCAATCTACAAAGCCTTATCGTCCGCGGAAACTGATTTTCTATGAAGCATATATCAGCAAAATAGACGCAAAACGGCGTGAGAAATATTTTAAAACAACTAAAGGCAGGAAGGCTCTCAGATTGATGCTTCAAGATACGCTATCGAACTAATCTACGTTTTTTATAGAGAGACCGAGATACCTCAAACCTCCTCCGGGGAAAACCCTTTAAAAGCCCTCAAATGCCCTAGAATTAAAAAATAGAGTAGGAGTCGATTCCGGTTCCTGCCTATCGGTCGGGCAGGCAAGCAGAGCATATATACGCCCGTCCGGGGCTTTGTTTTTTTG
>JBASTI010000006.1:0-5237 GCA_049274815.1 Candidatus Spechtbacterales bacterium
CCACTCCGTTGGGTACAATTTCTACTTTTTTTACGCGTATTTCCTTAAATCCTTCTGCGACTGCCCTACTTGAGGCGATGCATAAACATGCCTTCCTGTATACTACACCACTTATGAATTTTGAAAAGGCATTACTCCATATAACGCTTTGCTCTGTGCCAACAAATGGTTTTTCAGTAAATAACGCAAGAAAATATCCCATCAGGGCACTTATAAATCCGTGGCAGTGGATTAAATCAACTTTCCGCGCCCTAAACAGAGACCAAAAAGTAATAAAAGGAACTGCTCCCGCTATATAAACCAAAGAAGAGTGTGATAAATCTTTAAGCTCAAAAAGTGAAGTCCTAAAAATAGTGACATTGTTTTTTTTCTCGTATCGCGCCTCGCCCCTTACTCGCCCAGTGACGATACATACTTCGGTATCTTGGGGCTGGCGCTCGGCAATATTTTGCGACCACTGCTCAAGGCCGCCTATTACCGGCGGGTAATGAAGTATAGGATAAAGCACTTTCATATTTTTTGAAAACATACTATGCGTACCCTCCCCAAGACATAACTCGCAACTCTGCCTATGGTCTTATCGAAAAAAATTAAAGATTGAGGCGGCAAAAAATTCATGGGCGGGTAGGTATTAAATAATCTCTGGGAAATCAACTTGAGGTTATATCTTTGAAAATACTCTCTGATCCCTCGCATGGTAAGGGTATTATAGTGTTTTCCTTCTTCTCGTGTCAGCCGCTTCCATCTTGCGGGCGCATTCATAATTTTGTATACAGATAACAAATTAATAAAATCGCATACAAGTAATCCGCCGGGCTTAAGCACCCTTCGAACCTCATCTTGCGCGCCCTTGTATGTAGCGGCCGAAGCATATCCGAAACTGACAACTACATCAAAATACTCATCGGGGTAAGGAAGGGCGTAGACGCTGCCCTCTTCGATTTTTATCCTTCCACCCATGCCGCTTGACTTCACATTTCCTCTCGCTTTCTCAACGCATATTTTTGATACGTCGCATCCAATAATTTTAAAATTCGACATTTTTGCAAGGAGAATATCAATCTCTCCAAATCCGCAACCCACATCTAGCACAATCCCCTCGCGCTTATCTCCTAGCAACTGCAGGGTATGCTCGACAGTCAGCGTAAAAGTGGCACTTTTTGAAGAAGTTTTCGTGTCAATAATTCGCGCATATTCTTCCCATTTATCTTGTTGTGTAATTACACTTTTAACCATAGAGCAAACGGGGCCGCACGCACCATCAGACCTGGCGGAACAAATCCCAGGATATTTCGCAGTGATGAAACGCCGCCCCTATCGCTATTATTCCCAATCCCAAATATAAAAAATTCTTTTGCTCCCCAGCCGCGTTTGAAAACTTCAAGCGCGGATCCTTTTCGTGTGCCGCCGAGGTCAAAATAGTTGTACTCTCTGCCGACATATTTTTGCATCGCATACCACAAAATTTTATGTCCTATATTCTTGTCGCGAAATCTACTATCCGCTGCACTTAAAAAATAATGGATAAATGGCTGATAAAAAAGAAATATACTACCTCCCAGCACTTTTCCGTCATACTTGGCAAGCTGTATATCTGCGTCAACTGCGCCCTCGTATAAAAATTTAAAAATGGCAAAGGTAAGAGGTATATTTTTATGTCGTCTAACCGTATTAAGGTATATCTTGTAAAATTGTCGTAACTCATCTTCGCTCTTGCAATCCTCGATATAAACATCCTGCCCATCTTTGACCCCTATCTCCTGCCGTAATGTTTTTCTAATCCCGCGCCATAAATCGTCTACCGTCTTTCGTGAGTAATTATCTATCCAGAAGGTTGATAGGGACCCCGCAGACCCAACTTTTATGTATGGATGAAATCGCATACGCGCGCTATCCCCAAACTTTTCTATGAAATCATTTTCGAAATTAGAATAAACAACTCCCTTTTTAAGCGGCAATGGGCCGCCATATTCGCAAAAAGGATGAGAGACTACCTTTTCTTTCCCGAACAATCGGCACCGCGCAATACTCAAGAGCAACTCGCCGTTCCATACGTATCGTTCAAATCTAAGCCATGAAAAGTTTTTTTCCAAAAAGTTTTCCCATTCCGGCGTATGGAAGAATGTTTTAAAAAGAGTCCTGCCCAATAAATCTTCCCATTCATTTTTGTTTTCGATTTTTTGAAATGTATTCATTGGCTATTTCTTCGCCCCGTTTAAATTGGTATCCCTGTTTTCTTAACAGATCCAACATTTTTGAAAACTTTGCGGTAAATCTTTTATCGTGGAACATATCCCACGAATGAAAACTGAATGATATATATCGGGGCTTATGCAACGCGAATAAAAATTGATACACCGAAAATGGCAGCCCCCTTATCCATGCTCCGGCAAGTGGAACACCCAAGAGATGGCCGGTTACCGGTAGCTCGAGAAGGTCCATATCGCCTGCTTTCTTGTAAGATATTTCGCTTGGATAATAGGGAGTTTTGGGAGCTCCCCCTAAATATCCTCTATATTTTTTCAAAGGAAGATAGTGCGGCACAACACTACTATCATAACAGAATCCCGCATCGCTCACTGTTCTTATTGCGGCATTGTCTATTATATGAGATGGCGCGCGGAAACCTTTCGGTGCGGTACTCAAGGTTTTCTTGTATAAATTCACAAACCGCTCAAGCTCTTCTCGTATATGAGATACATGCACCAAATCAAAAAATGTATGGGAATAACTGTGGCATCCTATCTCATGGTTTTGCGCCCATTTCCGTATCTTGTCTGGGTATCTTTCAAGAACCTCTCCGGTCACAAAAAGCGTAGATGAAATCCCTTCGCGGCCAAAGATATCAAGAATTTCATCCATACGCTCCGCGCCGTGGAAAGTTTTTGCGTGCTCCGATCCATGGTCATGCTCTACGTCCACAGAAATAAAACAAATTTTATCCCCTTTTTTCATGGGCGATTATCCTCCTTATTGTATTATCCAAAAAGTGTTTGGGCCTGTAATTGATAAGTTTTTTTACTTTCGAAATATCCGGCCTTCGGTGCTGCATATCTTCAAACCCTTTGCCATATACCTGGTCATGCGGGATATACAAAACTTTTGATGAACTTTCTGTTAGTCGCAAAACTTTTTTTGCAAGATTAGTGATAGAAATCTCCTCATCCGAGCCAAGATTGTATATTTCCCCCCTGCTTTTTGGATGGCTCATAATTTTTATAAGCGCGCTAGTTATATCGTCAATGTCCGCGAAGGTTCGCGTTTGTCTGCCTGTGCCATGTATCGTTATTGACTCGCCTCGCAGTGCCTGTCTGATAAACCGCGGCACAACCATTCCATATTCCCCTGTCTGGCGCGGCCCTATAACATTAAAAAGACGCACAATACGCACGGGCATTCCTTTTTCCCTGAAATACGCAAGCCCTAAAAACTCATCAATGCCCTTTGACAAAGCATATCCCCAGCGATAGTTATACGCGGAGCCATACACCCTATCGTCCTCTTCGTGAAACGGCAGCTTCTTGTTCTTACCATAAATCTCGGATGTTGAAACAAGCATAATCGGAGTTTTTCTTTCCTCGCCTGCCTCCAGAATATTTTCCGTACCCCTTATATTTAAGATAAGAGAATCAAGGGGCTTGTCCATTATCGTCTGTACTCCCACAGCCGCGGCAAGATGGTAGATCTCGTCCACCCCCATGGCCATTCTCCTGACAAGCGATTTGTTTAGCACGCTGCCCTTTTTGAATACAAAATTCTTCCCCGAAGTCAGGTGCTTGATATTTTCTAATCGCCCGGTTGAAAAATTGTCCAGCACAAATACCTTCTTGCCTTGCGCAAGAAGTTTCTCCGCCAAATGACTACCTATAAAACCCGCTCCTCCCGTGATAAAAACGGTCTTTTGTTTGCCCATAAGCTCTATTTAGAGTACTATTAAATTGGCTTTATGTCTAGGGTTTTATTTATTATTACGCAGTCGGAAATTGGCGGCGCGCAGCGCTACCTTTTGGAATTCGCGCCGTATTTGGCGTCGCGCGGACACGAAATAAGCGTGGCGGCGGGAGAAGGCGATGGGGAATTGTTTATCAAACTAAAATCAAGAATCATAAATTATGAATTAAGGACCTATCAAGTTCCCCATTTGGTCAGGAGCTTAAATCCGATTCGCGATATAAAAGCGTTACTTTGCATACTAAAAATTATAAAAGAAGAACGGCCAAGCATCGTATTCCTCCAAAGCACCAAGGCGGGGTTCTTGGGTTCTCTTGCCGTAAAATTGCTTGTGATTCACGATTCTAGATTCATGATTCGCGTAATCTATCGCATCGGCGGCTGGGCCTTTAATGATCCCCGCCCTTGGTGGATGAATAAAATTGTTTTCTGGATGGAAAAAATCAGCGCACCGCTTAAGGATAAAATAGTAGTCAATTCAGAACTTGATAGACAACTTGCGATCGATAGAAAGATAGCGCCGTCAAATAAAGTTGTGAAGATTTATAATGGGATAGATACTGATAAATTGAAATTTTTGCCGAGAGAGGAAGCTAAACGCGGCCTAGAATCTAGAATCAAGAATTTAGAATTTAGTAACGAAAGTATAGTCGTCGGCACTATCGCAAACCTCTACGCAACGAAAGGCATTGAATATCTCGTAGGAGCTGCTCGTGCTTTATCTTCTCCCCCATACTCCATGCCCAATCCCCCATACTTCGTAGTCATCGGCGAAGGCAGAGAGCGTCCGAGGCTCGAAGCTCTTATTAAAAAATATAATTTAGACGAAAAATTTTTTCTCGTAGGCCGCATGCCAAATGCCGCACACTATCTCAAGGCATTTGATATTTTTGTTCTGCCTTCAGCAAAAGAGGGGTTTCCATGGGTGGCGCTTGAAGCCATGGCAGCAGAAGTGCCGGTAGTCGCAACAAGAGTCGGAGCAGTGCCGGAAATTATTAACGATGGCAGGGAAGGTCTCCTTGTGCCGCCAAGAGACAGCAAAGCCCTGGCCGCAAAAATATCCCAGCTCATCTCCATACCATATACTCACGATCGTGAACAAATGGTGGTAAGCGCAAGGGAAAAACTAACAAAGTTTAGCTTGCAAAGAATGCTTGAAGAAAGCGAAAGACTAATAAGGGGTTTATGAATTCTCATCAAGACACCCCAGAATTATCTTTTGGAAAAATAGACATCCCATCAATCCTCGAGAAGGTAATTCTTGGCGGCATTGTTTTTATACTCGC
>JBASTI010000007.1:0-4801 GCA_049274815.1 Candidatus Spechtbacterales bacterium
GTGTTGGCGGCGTATACGCAAAAACTGCGTAGCCCGCGAGAAGGATGCCAAAGGTGAGACCGAGGATTGTTGAGTTGAATAATTTCTTGAGAAAAAACATTTACTTTGGCGCGCTTAACGACTCTAATATCGCTTTTTTCTCTTCTTCGGTGAGGGTGGACCCCTGCGGCGCTGACAAACTTTCCAATATTCGCCTTTTCTCTTCCTCGGTATATACTGGCGCGCCCGGCGGCGCGGACAGACTTTCCAAAATCTGCTGTTTAGTTTGTTCGTCTAAAACTTTTGGTGACGTCGGTTCTTCTTTTATTCCGGGCGCTTTTTCTAATATATAAACAACAACAAACGCGACAACGATAGTAATTACTAAAATGCTCCCAAGTCCGATTCGCCGGAACTTCAAGATCGCGCCCCCTACCTTTACTTTTTTTATGTCTCCAAGATTAAAGTATGCCACCTTTTAGATAGGCCCGTGCCTCCGCGAGACGCTGCTCGGTGCCCGCGTCGGTCCAAAAGCCCCTATGTATATAATAACCCAATTTTCCCCGCGCGGCGAGGTGGGGGAAAATATCTTTTTCCATAGAGAACCTTTTTTCTTTCATATTCTCAAAAATTGTAGGGCGCAGAATGTAAAACCCCGCGTTGATATGCCCGGGCACCTTGTCGCTCGGCTTTTCTAAAAACTCAACTACCCTCCCTCCCCTCTTTTTTATTATACCATAACTTCGCGCATCTGGCGTGTGGTGCACAGCCATAATATTTTCCTCGGGTCTTTTTTGGAACCGTGCATAAAAATTCTTAAAATTAATATCGCTCAAAATATCACCGTTCAACGCCAGGAAGGGCTCTCCCAAGTCTTTGGAAGCAAATTTGATAGCGCCGCCTGTATCAAGGGGTTCCCGCTCAATGACATAGTCAACTGACTGTTGGAGTTTACCTTCAACATACGATACAATCTGCTCGGCCCTATATCCAAGAGCCAAGCGAATATCGAAAAACCCATGCTTTTGAAGCTGGTCTATCTGGTGAAGCAGTATTGGTTTGCCCCCCACTTCAACAAGCGCCTTGGGGATGTCTTTCGCGGATTCAGGCAAGCGAGTCGCCCTGCCGCCGGCCAATATTATCGCCTTCATGCTTATATGTTTATCACAAAATTCCTTGCATGCATATAATAAAAAACGCCCCGATGAAACGGAGCGATTAGTTTTACTTTGAGGACTTAACAATTATTCCCCGGGCAATCACAGATTTGACACAGCCCGTTGCCGACATTCCAATATACGGCGTCCACCCGCATTTTGTAGCCATGTCTTGATGGCGGAATAGCACATCTTTACTGGGATCCAAAAGCACAATATCCGCGTCGTACCCGGCCTCGATCTTCCCCTTATGCTCAAGGCCGAAAATCTTTGCGGCATTGCCCGATGTAATATCAATAAATCTTGCGATGCTCATATTGCCATCGCGAACAAACTGAAACATTAACGGCAAGATCGTCTCTACTCCGGGCACGCCGCTTGGAATATCGTCGTAATTTTCCCGCATCTTTTCTTCGCGCGTATGCGGCGCGTGGTCAGAGCCAATAGTATCCACAAGCCCCTCGCACACATACTGGCGCAGTTTTTCCGTCTGTTCATAACTTCGCAAAGGCGGATTCATTTTGTAAAAGTTCTTTGATGGGCCCGCGCCGTGAAGCCGCTCATCTGACAGCCAAAGGTGATGCGGGCATACTTCGGCATATACCGTAGCGCCCCGCTCCTTGGCGCGTGAAACGAGTTCAACCGCTTCGGGAGTTGATAAATGGCAAAAATATAACCGGCACTTTGTCTTGTCCTGTATTTTGAGGACTTTTTCTACCGCAGTTACCTCCGCGAGCGTATGGCGGATAAAACAGTGGTCCTGAATTTCTGGCTCTCGCCGCATGGAATAACGATGCAGGCGCATGACGGTTTCGTCTTCCGCGTGCACGCCGACAACAAGGTTATGTGCATTGCATACGGAAAAAATTTTGGTAAGTACCTGCTCGTCTGTTACTAAAAGGCCTCCTGTGGAGGAACCCATATACACCTTAACGCCTATGATCCTTGGGTCGCCAGCCACTTTCTTTATCTCGTGAATATTGCGATTCGTCGCGCCAAACCAGAAACGATAGTCAATGTCCCTCTCCCCTGTAAATTCCGCCTTTTTATCTAACCTTTTCTGCGTGGTGAGCGGAGGATTGGTGTTTGGCATATCAAACACGGTTGTGACGCCGCCCGCGATCGCCGCCCTTACTCCATACTCCCAATCTTCTTTATGTTCTCCTCCGGGAATCCTGAAATGCACATGTGGATCTATGAGCCCGGGAAGAGCAAGAAGGCCCTCGCCCGTAATCCACGCATCCGCGTATCTACAACCCTTGTTCTTGACAATAATTTTTTCTCCGCCAATAAGTAATGTGTCCTTGCTCCCATCCGGCAGTGTCGCGCCCCTGATCTCAAACATCCTTCCTCCCCCTATGTTTTTGTTGTCTAAAAAAGCCCCGCTTGCCTCGCTTCGCGCTTGGCGAAGCAGGGTAGTTGCGGGGCTCAATTGCCTTGTGAAGTTTTTCCGGGATTTTTAGCCGTTCGCTACCGGTGGCGTTACGACAACTACTTCGTTGTCTGCCACGAGTGCCGTGGCAAGATCTCCCGCTGCGACAGACCTCTCGCCCGCAACGTTCCTGCCGTCCATCCGATACACGGTGACTGCGCCGCCTTGAGGCACAGAAACCTTCGCTCCCTCAAGCGCTTGCGCCACGGTCAGGCCTTCCCTGTGGCGCACTTCCCCCTGCTGTTTTACCAAAAGAGCTTTTACCTTAACCATGCTTCCTCCTCTTCGATTTTGGTTTACCGATCGCCGGGTTTCCTGCTTTTTGTTCCCACCTCCTTTCTTAGTTGATTTTCCCCTCACGGACCCAGATATTCTCCCCCACATTAAACGTAAGAGTCGTAAAGTATTCTTCTTGCTTGAGCCATTTCTTGAATTGGGAAGCGATGAGTCCTGCCGCGATTCTCGCGGCGTACCCGATGCTTTTTGCGCCGCAGGGAAGGGGCGCGCCTTCATGCTCAAGCGACATTTCGTACCATTCAATATCCTCTTGGCAGCTCGGCCGGACCGTGTAAATCTGGATAATCTCTCCCCCGGTTCGGCCATCAATATATAGAGGAATAAAAACTGCGTTTGAACGTATGCATCGCCAGATCGCTCTTCGCGCGTCCATTGAATCAACGCCAGAAACTACGACGCCCTCCAATAAACGCTGGCCGGAAAATTCCTCATTAAAAGTTTGGATTTTGCAATCCGGGGAAAAAAGGCGAATTGCCTCTCTCACTGCTTCTACTTTAAATGTACCGTCTTTTCCGAGTTTTCCCGCGTCGCTGTCTTTGAAAAATCCGGCGGGGATATTCGCTTCTTCTACCCGTTCGTCATCATAGAAAATAAGATCCGGACAACCGATGCTTGCAAGTTCATGAGCCGCGTTGCTTCCTATATGACCCACCCCTATTATAGTCAGTGGGAATACTAACATATCGGGAGGGATAATGTCAACCTGCCGACTGTAATCAGCCATCATCTGCCTCCTCTCCTCCAACAAGAGCGAAAGCTGAAAATGGAAGCGCGAGCGCCCTTCTGTCATTGGCGGGATATTCTCCGTCTCTCCGTGGTAAAAGTCCTTGAACCTTGCTCGATAACCAATTCTCGCGCACCTTTCTCGCCACCTCATCTTTGCAAAAATTCAAGGTCTCCTCTTCGATAGGTACGACAACATACAGCGATACCGCGAGACAAAGATATATTGGCTCGAAGATGTCCAATCGGCATTCGTACTTGCCGGCTTTGTTCACTACGAGACTTATCAGATACTCCCCGGTCCATTTTGAGATAGTTCTTCTATCTTCAGGCGAGAAAAACACGCCGATCTTTCCATGAGAATGCCACTGGAAACGAATCTTTGATGGGTCATCGCACTCGACTATATAACGGTTAAAGGCCGCGCCATCAATCTCCGCGTGAGCGGCATTTGCGCTTTGTTGAAGGATAAACACTTCTTCAATCCAAAGATCATTTCCCCTTCGCTCCACCAATCCGAGGCCGTTGATCTCCCCCGGGACTGCGCGCACAAACCCCCAAAGTTTTTCTGCCTCTTTGACAGGAAGAAAAACGCGAGGCGGATTCTGAAGTTCTACGGGGTGTTCACTCACAACACGCATTACACACCTCCTTCTTTAACTAATCGCCAGTTCATAAGCGTTTTTCTGTCCAATCCATTTGAAGACTGGAGCGCTTCGAGAATAAACGTGATGAGCGGCAGAAAGTCTCTTCGGATTAACGCGTCGTTGACTTTGTCCGCATTTACCCCGAAACAGAAACTTCCATCTTGGTCAAAGGGGTGGCCCCTCCGTCCGCCCCAAGTGTTTCTCAAGTTTCTCACAATAACTTTCCCTTTTTCGCTTGTCTGGGCCGTAACATTGAAATCGCCAATTTCAAATTTCTCTCCGTCTCGATCAATAAAGATCGTCTCGGTAAAAACTTCCACTGTACTAGGAGTAACCCTAAACGCTCGCACCCCTTCTTTTTGTGAGAGAATCTCGAACTCCCGATCCATCTCTGCGGCGGTTTTGTCACTATTCCCCCGTACTGCTTCCTCCAACTTCTTCCCAAGGGCAATGACATCCGCCAAATCTCTCTGCTTTTCTTCAATCGCCCTACCGAAGCGAGCAAGCTCTTCTCGTGTCGCATGAATTCTTGTTTCGGCATCTGCCTTTGCGAACTTCAGAGCTTC
>JBASTI010000008.1:0-2894 GCA_049274815.1 Candidatus Spechtbacterales bacterium
AAATAACCAAGTAGATACCAATCCGCTTAGCGAGGAATATGTGAAGAAGTATTATAAAAAGGTATTAGGGAAGCTTGATATATCATACGCTGATTTTCGCTGGTTTCGTTCCGATATTCCTTCCTACTCGTTGGCTGAATATGGGCAGACCAAGCGCGCTATACAGAAGGCCCTTGGCGCAAGGAAGTATGGATCTGTCCTGGAGGTTGGGGGTGGAGACGGGGTTTGGACGGAGCTGCTGCTCGATCGCAGCAACTTTATTACCGAACTTGATATATCAGAAGAGATGCTTGTCGGCTCTCAAAAAAGATTGGGAGCGCGCGACAATATAAAATTTATATGCGATGATTTCTTGGAAAACGACCTTGTATCTCATAGTTACGATCTCGTCTATGCCATTCGATGTTTTGAGTATTTTTTTGATAAGCAAAGGGCCGTTAGGGAAATGCACCGGCTTCTAAGAAAAAATGGAGAAGTTTTGATTGTTACAAAAAATCCTTATTACGTATCTTTGAGACGAAAGAAGTCAAGGGTTTTGCATAGCGGCCAGATTGGGGTCGATGACTTGAAGAATCTTCTCTTAGGAGAGGGGTTCGATGTTTTGTTTACACGCCCCGCTATTCTAGGCAAAAAATTTGACTGGTTTCTGGCGCGCGTTGTATTCGGGGTATTGCATAATTTGACTCTTTCGCCGTTTAGCTGGATTGTTCCTTCTATCGCGCAAAAATATCTTTCAGAAAGCATTGTACTATACGCAAAAAAGATATGATTATTGAGTTTTATGGTCTTCCGGGGTCGGGCAAGACAACTATAGCCCGCGCGATTGCCGAATGCGCTAACGACAGAAGTGTTACCTATTTACACACGAGTCCGCGCGGGGAAATAATAAGATACTTCCCGGTATTTTTTGCGCGGAATCCCGTTTGTACGTTTTTTTGGCTCAAGGAGATTGTGAAAGAGTGTATGCGCTTTCATTTTCGCGCGCTTTTTCGTTACAAACTTCACTTGTTTTTTATATCAGTGGTACAGTACCAAAAAGCTTATAGCAAAAAGAATGATATTTCTCTCATAGATGAAGGATTGTATCAGCGGATATTATCGCTTTACGAATCACAAATGCGCAAGCAGGAAATAGAGCGGTGCATACAGCACATCCCAAAGCCCGATGTACTTGTTATAACGAGCAATAAAGAGACCGAGTTTTATAGGTTTTTGCGTTCTCCCCATAGACACGAGAGTCCTCGGCTTCGTTTGGGGCAAAAGTATTTTGAAAATTGGATGGACATTATAAGGAAGAATGATGTTGCCGTGCGGGAAGCAGTAAGGAGCTTGGGCACCCCAGTAATTTTTTGCGATGGCGCAAAAGGAATTGAGAATTGTGTAAGCAAGATTTATGAAGTTATTAATGATAACTCAAAAAATAGATAAGGACGATGACATTTTGGGAGCGTATCACGAATGGGCGCGGGCGATTGCCGGAAGTTTCGACAAGTTTTCTGTTCTGTGCCTCTACGAGGGTAAAAATGAATTGCCGAAAGATATAAAAGTTTTTTCCCTTGGCAAAGAAAATCGGGAGTCCCGCATAAAATATCTTAAAAACTTTTATCAATATATTTGGAAACTGCGAAGTGAGTACGATGCCGTTTTTGTGCATATGAATCCGATATATATTTTGTTTGGGTGGCCTATCTGGAGAGTTCTTCATAAGAAAATATATCTTTGGTTTGCCCATCCCGCGTGGAACTGGCAGGTTAAACTCGCATATATTTTGTCAGATAGAGTGATAACATCAGTGCCGGAGGCATTTCATGCTCGGGGAGGAAAAATTGCGGTGATTGGCCAGGGAATTGATCCGGATCATTTCAGACGATTACAGGATATTCCACGAGATGAAAATGGGATTCTTTCTCTGGGGCGTATTTCTCGTACGAAACGAATACATATATTGCTTGCAGCAATGAAACTTCTTAAAGAGGAGGGAGCTAATCTGCCGGCTCTAGATGTGGTAGGTGACCCGCCAGAAGAAAGTTTGAAAAAGTATCTGCATAGTATTCAAGACTTCGTAAAAAACAGTGGGCTGGGCGATATTGTGACGTTCCATGAGTCAGTCCCCAATAGTGAGGCGCATTCCTGGTATAACAGATGTGGAATTTTCGTGAACCTTTCTCCGGCCGGATATTTTGACAAAACTGTTCTAGAGGCAATGGCGTGCGAGTGCTTGCCGCTTGTCTCCAACAAGGCATATGAGAGTATCTTCCCGGAGGATCTTCATGGTATATTAATTTTTACGCAGGATGACGCGGGTGATCTGGCCGACAAACTCAAGAAAGTTCTGGAACTGCCGGGAGACAAAAAGGAAGAGATACGAAAACGTTTGAGGGAAGTTGTAATAAAAAATCATTCAATTTATACTCTAGGCGAAAGAATTTTGAAGGCAATTTCTTCACAATAAAAACATGGAAATAATTGATGTAAAAAATTTAAAGCTACCCGAAGTCAAGGTTATAAGATTCAAAAGATTTTGCGATACCAGGGGATATTTTTCAGAGACATTCAGGAAGAACGATTTTACGAAAAATAAGAATATAGATTTTTTCGGTGACGCAGAGTTTTTGCAGACAAACGAGGCGTTTTCCCGAAAGGGAGTAATCAGAGGTCTTCATTTTCAGTTCAACCCACATATGGGCAAGATGGTGCGGACGCTTGCGGGAAGAATGATTGATCTCGCGCTTGATATAAGAAAAGACGCGGATACTTTTGGAAAAATGATTGCGTATGATATGCCATATAGCGAACGAGATCTGTACGGCGAGTGGATATGGGTGCCGCCGGGCTTTGCGCACGGCAATCTCCTCATGGAAGATTCTCGGGTGGAATATTTTTGTACGGGCGAG
>JBASTI010000009.1:0-18069 GCA_049274815.1 Candidatus Spechtbacterales bacterium
CGAAATTTTTCTTGATTTTCTCCACAATATCAAACTTTGTCTCATCGGCACAGGGAAGCTTTATTTCGGGAGTCCGCACTCTATGCGGAATATCCTTAAATAACGACGAGAAGGGGCCCGGGTGCCTCGAAAAAATCTCCAGCATCTTGCCGGCGCTGAAAAGACCGTCATCAATCTTAAAATAATCTTCCACAAAATAAAAATGTCCCGACACCTCGCCCGCAAAAATAATATCGTTATCTTTTCGGAGGGTTTCTTTTATCGGAGCGTGTCCTGTCTTATGCATTAGAGGCACGCCTCCAAACTTCGGCACCAACTCTTCGAGGAGCTTGGAAGATTTTATATCATATAAAATCTTCTTTCCGGAATTCCTGCTTAGGGTATCTTTGGCAAAAACAAGCAGCAAAAGATCCGCGCTGACAAACTCGCCCTTCTCGTCCACAAAGCCCATCCTATCTCCATCCGCGTCAAATCCGATTCCAAGATCCGCCCCGACTTCTCTAACTTTCTCCCCGAGGTCCCGCATATTTTGCGGCGCTTCGGGGTCCGGAGTGTGATTTGGAAAAGTTGCGTCGGGCTTAGTATAAAGCTCCGTAACCTCACAGCCGATCTTGCGAAAAAGCTCGGGGGCTACAATTCCCGCGCTTCCGTTTCCAGTATCAATAACGATATGAAGTTTCTTTGATAAATTGACGTGTTTTATAAAATAATCTTGGTAGGGCTTATTCGCGTCAAAAATTTCGAGTTTCCCGATTTTATCAGTAATAAAATCCTCGTTTTCAATCATTTTCCTCATCATTTGAAGTTCCGCGCCAAAAAGGGGCCAAACGTCTTTCTTCATCATCTTGAAGCCATTGTAAAAATATACATTGTGGCTCCCGGTAATATTAACTCCCCCATCAAACTTAAAAAAGGCGGTGGCAAAATAAATCACAGGAGTAAGCGATATATCCGCGTCAGCAACATCACAGCCGCAAGATAGCACGCCGGCAATAAAAGAGTTTTTGAGTATCTCACCGAATGGTCGAACCTCATAGCCAATAACGACCTTCCCCCCTCCCGCGCGTCGAATAATTGTGCCGTATGCCTTTCCGATGGCATTTGCGGCATCGGGCGTAAGAGTTATCCCGGGAAAGGGACCATACCACTTTTCGTATTTTTTGATTTCTTCCCGGCTAAACTTCTCCCCGGCGATACCGCGTATGTCATATAGCCGAAAAATGTTTGGGTTCACTATCATGAACAAATAGTAGCATACAAAAAAAGGCCTGCAAGTGCAGACCTAATGAAGCGTAACTGTGCCAGGTGGAACCGTGAGGACTTCGAGCGCTTCTAAAGCCTCGTTATGAATTTTCCCATTCGTAAACAGAAAATCTGTAGTTTCCGTAGATATTAGCTCTCCCCTAAAGTTAGTCGCTCTTCCTCCAGCTTCTTTGAGAATAAGGGCCGGCCCAATCGTATCCCACGATGACCCGCCGACGTTCACTTCGCCATCTAGTCTCCCTGCGGCGATCTGGCATATCGTATAGGCGGATGAGCCAAACATGCGGATCGATCGTGCTTTTCCTCCTAAATACTTGGCCGCGCCGTACCACCTGGTAAAATCTTCCTGCTTTCTCCCTTTATTAAAGCCCAGAAGAGCATCGGAGAGACTTTTCACATTCGAAACGCAGAGAGGTTTTCCATTTAGATATGCCCCCTTGCCCTTTGCCCCCGTATACCAGTCATCAAGTATTGGACAGCATACAAGCGCAAAAATAGGCTCGCGCCGATACAGTAATGTCAACGCGATAGAGAAGATCGGATTCTTTTTTACAAAATTCGTTGTCCCGTCAAGAGCGTCGATAAGCCAAGTATAGCCGTCCCCTATCTTACCCCCGCTTTCCTCGGCCAAGATATCGTGTGTCGGAAATTCCGATTGTATGGCTTTGATAATATGCCCCTCTGCCACTTTATCAAAATCGGTTACAAGTGAGCAATCGGGCTTGGTTACCGAAGGAACTGCATTACCAAAAAATGCTCCCCTAAGCAACGAATACGGTCCCGCCGTTGCCTTTAACGCTACTACGCGAGCTTTTTCCAATTCATCCCCCATATTTGTCATCCTCCTAAGTGTGATAAAGAAATGATACCAAATTATATCTGACTGTCAACTTGTATAGGACATTTTCATTTTCATTTGACATGCATCCTTAATATTTGACAAACAAAGGGCGTTTGTGATACCTTAAATGATATGGAAGAAGTCAAAGAACAAATTAAAAAACACTATATTCTGCACTTCATACTAAAGCCCGAATTCAACTCGGCGGATGATTTGCATAATTACCGACAAACTATTAATGAAAAAATTGAGGCGCTGGAAGGCCGAATCGAGGCCTCCCTGTGCCAAGAAGAAACGCGTCGCCTTGCCTATCAAATAGAAAAACAACAGCAGGGATACCTGTGCGAGTCCGCATTTTTAATTGATCCCACAAGGATAAAGGAGCTGGCGAATAACCTCACGGGTGAGCCGCATATTGTGCGATACATGATAGAAATAAAAAAACCCCTGAAAAAAAATGCGCGCTTAAGAGCGATGAGATTACGGAGCATTCCTGTTCCTGGGCAGACCAAACCGAGCGAACAAGCAATTCTAGACACGGGGAATATGGGTCGCGAACAAGAAAAACGAAGTAAGATAACCCTAGATGAACTTGACAAAAAACTTGACGAAATAATTAAGAACATATAACCATGAATCTCAATAGGGCTATAATTATAGGCAGGGTCACTCAGGACCCCGAACTTAGGACAACGCCTTCCGGGCAATCGGTTTCTAATTTCTCCGTTGCCACAAATAGGACCTGGACAAATTCCCAAACGCACGAAAAGCAAGAGAAAGCAGAGTTCCACAATATTGTGGCTTGGAGTCGACTTGCGGAAATCGCGAACCAATATCTGAAAAAAGGAACTTTAGTTATGGTTGAGGGAAGAATTGAAACCCGCTCGTGGAGTGACGCCTCGGGAAACAAACGGTATCGTACCGAGATAATCGCGGAGAATATGCAACTCGGTCCTCGCCCGGCCGACAAGCCCGCAAACCGCGACGTCGCGGTTGACGACATACCAACAGTGGAAAGCGATGAACCAATTACAAGCATGCGAGATCCTGGCCCCCAAAAAGATTCCGAAGAAGAAGAAGGTCAGGAGATAAACGTGAAAAATATACCATTTTAATAATTTATGGCAAACTGCGAATTTTGCAAAACTCATAAATCAGTAAACCTAAAGGACGGAGAAACATTGCGCAATTTTATATCCGAACAGGCGAAAATACTCCCGCGAAAAAAAACACACCTATGCGCAAAGCATCAAAGGCGTATTTCGAAAACTATAAAACGGGCAAGAATTATGGCGATATTACCCTTTACGGCCATGTAGTTTATGCTTCTTTCACTTTCTCGTTTATAAGATTCGCTATATCTTTAATTATCTTAGGGTTCTCTTTAAGAAAACTTCTTGAGGCTTCCATGCCTTGACCCAACTTCATATCTCCATAATTAAACCACGCCCCGGAACGCGAAAGGACGCCATATTTTAATCCACAATTGAGCAAATCTCCCGAATACGATATTCCCTCATTGTACATAATATCAAACTCCGCCGTGCGAAATGGCGCGCCGACTTTATTTTTTACAACCTTTGCTCTAACCCTATTTCCAACTATTTCCTCTCCAGATTTAATTTGAGCGGAGCGGCGCAAATCAATCCGCACCGATGAATAAAACTTCAGCGCCTTGCCTCCGGGAGTCGTTTCTGGATTTCCAAACATTATGCCAATCTGCATACGTATTTGGTTCAAAAACAGCACGGCGGTATTTGTTTTGAAGGTAATTGCCGTAAGCTTCCGGAGCGCTTGCGACATAAGACGGGCTTGTAAGCCAATATGATGATCGCCCATGTCGCCTTCTATCTCAGCTCGAGGCGTTAACGCCGCTACCGAATCCACTATTATCACGTCTACTTTTCCCGACCGCACAAGCGCCTCCACTATATCCAATGCCTGCTCGCCAGTGTCGGGTTGAGAAACCAATAACTCTTTTATATTGAGGCCTATGCGCTCCGCATATTCCGCGTCAAGGGCATGCTCCGCATCTACAAAAGCCGCTATGCCCCCAGCTTTTTGGGCCTCCGAGGCAACGTGAAGAGCCAATGTAGTTTTTCCACTTGACTCCGGGCCGAATATTTCTGTCACGCGTCCCCTTGGGACTCCACCGACCACAAGAGCTATGTTCAGCGAAATAGACCCCGTTGATATAACGCGGACATCAACTTTCTTTGCCTCTCCCAGACGCATAATGGAGCCGTCGCCAAACCTTCTCCTAATATCGTCCAATGTCACCTCGAGTTCATCTGTTTTGGGAATGATTTTTTGTTTAGCCATGTTAGTAGATTTTTAATTTCTAATGTATATAACCCTCCTCACGATACCTCTGCCTCTCCCAAAAATATTATTTGCCTCAAAGAAAAGAATATTCATCCCATCCGTTAAGCGCGAAATATATTCGAACCCTCCGTTCTCTCCAATATATAACCCTTGGCCATTTAATGTCAATGAATGAGTATTTTCCACTCTGCCCCTTATAGAAATCTCCGGGGAGTTTACGATAATGGTTTCGTCCGATAAATTTGTAAGCATAATCTCTGGGGAAAATAAAAACGTGGTAAATTTAATAAATATATACCCCACTACCACAACTAAAAATAAAAAAACGCCCAGAATATATAAGCGTTTTGGTGTAACAGAAAAAGACATGGCGCTCGGCTGTTTTATTGAAATATTATTGTCCATCATCACCCTCCCCAACTCCAACGTATACATCTCGTGGCTTTGCTCCATCGCCAGGTCCAACAACACCATCCCCTTCGAGCATGTCTATCAGTCTCGCCGCCCGCGCGTACCCAACGCGCAGTCTTCGCTGAAGCAGTGAGGCAGAGGCCTTTTGCGACTGTATGACAACTTTCTTTGCCGCTTCATAGAGCTCGTCATCTGTCCTGCCTTCATCAATTTCATCAAAATCAAAGCGCTCATCTGTAATTTCGCCCCCCTGTCCATATGTAATGTCGGGGACAGACTCTACCGATTCCTTGCCAGAACCCGCGGATTCGCGCAAGTAATCCGCGACGCGTCTTATTTCTTTTTCTGTTACATAAGCGCCCTGGACTCGTTTTGGCTTGGATGCGTCTCCCGCAAGATATAGCATATCTCCATTACCCAGTAATTTTTCCGCCCCGGCCATATCTAAAACAGTGCGGGAATCAATTTGAGAGGCAACCTGAAACGCTATGCGAGTGGTAATATTTGCCTTAATAAGTCCGGTGATGACCTCGACCGACGGCCGCTGAGTCGCGAGCACGAGATGTATGCCGACGGCTCTCGCCATTTGCGCGAGCCTCACAATAAGCGCTTCAATCTCCTTGCCTCGACCCGACATCAGGTCGGCAAGCTCATCTATAATAATCACGATATATGGAATTGGGCCATGCGCTTCTATTGCTTTTTTATCTGAATTAAATCCCACAATATCGCGCACCTTAACGCTTGCGAGCAGTTCGAACCTGCGCTCCATTTCAGAAACTGCCCACTTAAGAGCGTTTACTGTCTTCTGCGTATCAACCACAACAGGCGCTAGAAGATGGGGTATATCAGAATACACGGGGAATTCCACTCTTTTTGGATCTATCAGAATAAATTTAAGCAAATTCGGGGGGCTTTGGTATAAAAGACTAATAATTATACCGTTGAGGCATATTGTTTTCCCGGAGCCCGTACTTCCCGCGATTAAAATATGCGGCATCTTTGCTAAGTTTCCCAGGATCGCCGCCCCTGATACATCCCGGCCAAAAGATAGGGTAAGATTGCTCGAACGTTTTTTAAATTCGGAGCTTTCTAGCATATTTTTCATCCTCACAAGGGCAAAACCCTTATTGGGAATTTCAATACCAACAAGCGATCTTCCCGGAACCGGAGCCTCAATGCGTATGGGATGCGCGGCAAGAGCCAGGGAAAGATCATTATGGAGGGCCGAGATACGGGAAAGTTTAACGCCCTCCGCCGGCTTAAGGGTGAACTGTGTTACGGCAGGCCCCACATTTACCTCATCCATTTCTACCTCAATTCCAAAATTCTGAAGAGTTCTTTTGATTATGTTGGCGTTTGCCACGATGTCTCCCGAAGAGGGTCTCCCAGTTTCTTTCTCAAGAAGCTCGAGGGGTGGAAGGCGAAAATCCCCCATTATATTTTGTATATCTTTTACGGCGAAATCTTCTTTGTCATTTCGGGCCTTATGACTTTCTGATGTTGCGTGACCCCTCTGCTCGGCACCTTCCGCTTCCGCACTCTGCCATGTTTTAACTTTAAATTCGGTAGGCCTCTCCTTTTTATTAATATCCGAACCGGATTGTTCCAAGTCCGAAGAATTCAAAGATGATAAAGTCTTTTCTTTTTCTGCGCGCCCCCTGACATGTTCTATGAGCTTACCTATCCTTACATTAAAACTTACTATAATCGCGGCTATAATAAACCCCAAAAAAATAACGAAAGAAGCGATATTTCCCAAGTACCCAATAAAGGGCAGAGATACAAAATAACCCCAGTACCCCCCGTTTGTAGACCCTTCTTGCGAAAAAATATTAAGTATCCCTAAAATTCCGGAAAAAAATAAAAGCCCTCCCATAATAAGAGGAACATAACTATTTCTCTTGCCCGAGCCAAAAAAAATATAACTTGCCGCAAGAAAAACGAATGGTATGCCAAATCTCCCCAAGCCAAACAACGCTTCTGTAATTTTCGAAAATAAAGAGCCGGCGCTACCCGCCTTGCCGGCAAACGCAAGAATCGCGATAAAAAACAACACTATGAAAACCACCCCCCATAACGCCTTGACTACTTCGCTATGGATATCAAACTTCGCACGCCTTTTATCTTTTTTATTTTTTCCGCCCCTTTTATTTTTCTCCATACCCCGTGCCTGCTGGTATAATCTTCCCTATTATAACATTCTCTTTCAATCCCACCAACATATCTTCCCGTCCCATCACTGCCGCGTCTATTAATACCCTTGATGTTTCCTGAAATGAAGCGGCCGCAAGAAAACTAGAGCTTGCAAGCGAGGCCTTTGTAACACCGAGAAGTACCGCCTCGAAGCCCACCTCTTTTTTATTGCTCTTCTTCAATTTTTTATTTTCGTCCGCAACCTCGGGCAACTCCACAATCTCTCCGGGGACAAAGTTAGATTCCCCCACGGTAGTAATTCGCACGCGCGAAAACATCTGACGAACTATAATTTCTACATGTTTATCATTAATACTCGCTCCTTGGGATGTGTATATTTTTTGTATAGATCCTATTATATATTTTTCGACCGTGCGCCGTCCGGCCTGTTCGTAAAGATCCTGCAGATCTATATTGCCTTCAGACAATTGCTGACCTCTTGTTACAGCATCCCCTCTTTTCACAAGAACGGCTATGTTTTGAGGCGCCGCGTACTCTACGATACGAGATGATTTTTTCGAGTCCCTTCTTGTCTTTTTGCTACTTCCCGAACGCCCCGCGTTTAAAACATTAGGATCTTCTTCATATTGCTCTATTTTTATTATTCGCTCCTTGTCCTTCTCCTCAATAGAATACACCAGTCCGGAAACAGCGGATATCGCGGCTTTGCCTTTGGGAACGCGGGCTTCGAAAATCTCTTCGACTCTCGGAAGTCCTTGAGTGATGTCGCTCACGCCCGCAACGCCACCAGTATGGAAGGTGCGCATTGTAAGCTGTGTGCCCGGTTCCCCTATGGCTTGGGCGGCCACTACTCCGACCGCTTCTCCAATTTTTATCGGAATATTATGCCCCAAATCCCACCCGTAGCATTTCGCGCAAACACCCCCTATGGTCTTGCAGGTTATTGGCGAGCGCACTGTGACGCTTTGGGCGCCGGACGCCTCAATTTCTTTAGCTTTTTCAAAATCAATGATATCCGGACCCTGGGATTTGCCGACCTTGCGATCGCGAGTTTCCAGCAACGCTCTCCCGACTACCTTCTCCGCGAAAATCTGCCCCGTATATTCCGCGTCGGCACGCGTTATTTCGAATCCTTCAGTATCGGCGCAATCCGCCTCCTGAATAACAATATTTTGAGAAACATCCACCAGCCGCCGAGTCAAATATCCGGCCGTGGCTGTGCGAAGAGCTGTATCGGCCGTTCCTTTTCTTGCGGCATGAGTGGACATGAAGTATTCAAGAGGCGTCAATCCCTCCTTAAAACTTGACTCCACAGGCATCTCCATGGTTTGCCCGGCGGGATTTACGACAAGACCCTTCATCGCGGTCATCTGATATATCTGCGACCAGGAGCCGCGAGCTCTAGAATTTACTATCATAGATACTGACCCCTTAGGATCCAAATAATTAGGCACAAGATTTGTAAGTTCTTGTTTCGCCTGCTGCCATACCTCAATAATCTTATGTCTTCGCTCCTCAACGCTCAAAAGGCCTTCGTTGAACTGCGTCCTGATAAGCTCGGTTTTTCGATGCGCCTCTTCAAGTATTTTACTTTTCTCTTTAGGTACAACGAGGTCATCCATAGACCAGCTCATTCCTGAAAGCGTAGCATACAAAAACCCAAGGACTTTAATCTTGTCCAAAACTTCGCTTGTGCGCTTATGGTCGTATCGCGCAAAAATGCTTGAAATAATATCACCTAAAATTTTCGCATTCAGTTCTTCATTTACAAAGCCGAAATCATCCGGCAACGCCTTATTAAAAATCACTCTCCCGACGCAAGTCTCAAGATGCGCTTTATCTTTTCCATCACGCGAGTAAGACAAAATTTTTATTTTCTCCCTTAGGCCTATAACGCCCATATCATGCGCAAGCTGCGCGTCCTCAAACGACTTGAATGTCCGACGAATTTCTCCATCTTCCATTTTACTCATCCAATAACATCCAAGGACTATATCCTTAGTCGGGGTGGCTATCGGGCCTCCGGTCGCGGGCTTTAATAGGTTTCGGGAGGAAAGCATAATATCTCGCGCCTCTACCTGCGCTTCCTCTGAAAGGGGCACATGAACGGCCATCTGGTCGCCATCGAAATCTGCATTGAACGCGGCACAAACAAGCGGATGAATTTGAATTGCCTCACCTTCAATAAGCACAGGCTGAAATGCCTGTATTCCAAGTCTGTGGAGGGTCGGAGCGCGGTTGAGAAGCACATATTTTCCCCTTATAACCTCGTCGAGTATCGCCCATACCTCGTAAGTTTCCTCTTCGATTAGGCGACCCGCGGCCCTTACATTGTAAGCAAGTTCTCTTTCAATAATTTTGTGAATAATAAATGGCCGGAATAGCTCCAATGCCATTTTTTTTGGAAGTCCGCATTGATTCAGCGTAAGCTCGGGCCCCACGACAATGACGGATCTGCCGGAATAATCCACTCGTTTCCCGAGCAAATTCTGACGGAACCGCCCCTGCTTACCTTTCAACATATCGGCCAGCGACTTTAACAATCTTTTGCCGCCTGATGTCGCGGTGACAGTTTGAGTTTTGCGAGCGGAGTTATCAATAAGCGCGTCTACCGCTTCCTGAAGCATTCTTTTCTCATTGCGGCAAATAACCTCTGGCGCGTTTATCTCGCGAAGCCGCTTGAGCCGATTATTTCGGTTTATTACCCTGCGATAAAGATCGTTTAAGTCGCTTGTCGCGTATCTTCCCCCGTCAAGTTGCACCATCGGACGCAGTTCCGGGGGCAGAACCGGCAAAACTTGCAAAAACATCCATTCCGGCCTAGCTTTGCCCTGGATAAACCCGCGTATGGTACGGAGCCTTCGCAAAGTTTTACGCTTGTTAGCTCCTTGCGTTTCTTCGGCTGCCTTCTCGAGACTCGCCTTCAACTTATTTAAATCCAACCTCTCCATTATTTTAACCAGTGCCTCTGAGCCCGTGCCTGCGTTAAAGACTTCTCCGTATTTCAAGCTTAAGTCAAAATACTCCGCTTCAGAAATAATGCGATTTGGCCGAAACGAATTAAGAATCTCTAGTTCTTTGTTTCTTCTCGCGTCAAGCTGTTTTCTACTTTTTGGCTCTGCCTTTAGCCTTCGTTTGTATTCTTCACTTAGCCGTTTCTGCGCGTCTTTTTTCGCGTCGGCAAAAACGTCGGTAATAATATAAGAGGCATAATACACCACCCTTTCAAGCTGCTGCAGGGGTATGTCGAGCACAAAGCCTATTTGCGATGGCACGCCTCTTAAAAACCATATGTGGGCTACGGGGACCGCGAGCTTAATATGGCCCATGCGTTCACGGCGAACAGCTGACCTTGTTATTTCAACTCCGCATTTGTCACAAATAATTCCCTTGTAGCGAATACGCCTGTACTTCCCACAATAACACTCATAGTCTTTTTCGGGACCGAAAATGCGCTCGCAGAAAAGCCCATCTTTTTCTGATTTTTGAGTTCGGTAATTTATCGTTTCTGGCTTTGTCACCTCGCCATGCGACCAACTCAATATATCCTGGGGAGAGGCAATTTTTAATTTTATAGATGTAAAATCGCTAACTTTCGCCATGGTTTTTTTCTTTAACTTCAACGTTTAATCCGAGGGATTTAAGTTCTGAAACAAGCACATTAAATGATTCCGGCACATTTGGTTTTTTAATTAACTCTCCCTTGATAATACTTTCGTACGCGGAAGAACGTCCCATTACATCATCGGACTTAATCGTAAGAATCTCCTGAAGTACGTGTGCCGCGCCATAACCCTCCAACGCCCAGACCTCCATTTCCCCGAACCTTTGACCTCCAAACTGCGCCTTTCCCGAAAGAGGCTGCTGCGTAATTAAAGAGTAGGGGCCTATTGCCCTCATATGTATTTTATCTTCTACCATATGTATTAGCTTCATCATATATGTGTATCCAATAGTCACTCTATTTTCAAAAGGAAGGCCGGTATAACCATCATATAAAGTAATTCGGCCATCTTGAGGAAGCCCCGCGGATTTTAGCTCCGAACGTATATCGTCTTCGCGAGCTCCGGAAAAGGCAGGGGTCACGGCCTGGTATCCAAGCGTGTGCGCGGCCCATCCAAGGTGCGTTTCCAAAATTTGCCCAATATTCATTCGCGATGGCACCCCCAAGGGATCCATTACAAGGTCTACCGGAGTACCATCCGGAAGATATGGCATCTCCTCTTCGGGTAAAACTCTCGCTATTACGCCTTTGTTTCCGTGTCGGCCCGCTATTTTATCTCCGGCCCCTATTTTTCTAACCTGCGCGACTTCAATTTGAATACTTTTTATCACGCCCGGGGGAAGCCTGTCTCCGTTCTCCCGTGAAAATATGCGCACACCAACAACCCTCCCTCTTTTCCCATGCGGAAGGGTAAGGGAAGTGTCTTTAATGTCGCGGGCTTTCTCTCCGAATATTGCCCTAAGCAATCGTTCTTCTGAAGTAAGGTCGCTCTCTCCCTTTGGAGATATTTTTCCCACAAGTATGTCGCCCGCTTTGACATACGCCCCAACTATAATGACGCCTTCCTCATCTAGGTTGCGTAGCTTTTCTTCGGAGACATTGGGAATATCACATGTTGTCACCTCGGGACCAAGTTTTGTTTCGCGTATATCGACTGAAAAATCTTCTATATGTATTGAGGAAAAGGCGTCTTCACGTACAAGCTTTTCTGATACTACGACAGCGTCTTCAAAATTATGCCCGCGCCACGAAAGAAACGCGGTTAAAACATTTCTGCCCAAGGCCAATACTCCATTACGCACGGAGGAACCGTCCGCGATTATATCTCCCTCCCTCACCCTATCCCCCGGCTTCACAAGGGCCTTTTGATGAATAATAGTATATTGGTTGGACCTCTTAAAATTTGTCAGCGGATATTCTATTTTTCTTGTTCTTTTTTGTTTTGAGTTTGCCGCGTTTGATTTGGTGCTTATTACAATATGTTCCGCGTCTGCTTCTATGACCTCCCCGTCCGCTTCTGCTATGGCCACCAGTCTCGAATCCCGAGCTACACGCTCTTCCAGGCCCGTCCTTACATCCGGAGATTCCGGCCGCACGCACGGCACCGCTTGGCGCTGCATATTGGAACCCATGAGGGCCCTGTTTGCGTCGTCGTGTTCCAGAAACGGAATTAAGGCAGTAGCCACGGATATAGCTTGCTGGGAGGATACGTCAATATATTGCACTTTACTTTTTTCTATAAGCCCCGGAGTTCCCCTTATGCGCGCGCGTACCATCTTGCCAACAATTACATTGCGTGAATCTACCGACACGTCGGACGAGGCAATATTCACCCGCTCTTCTTGATGCGCGTTTAAGTATTCCATTTCTTTGGTTATCTTGCCGTTTACCACCTTTAAATAAGGGGTTTCTAAAAAACCATAATCGTTAAGCCGCGCGTACGAAGCAAGATGTCCGACAAGCCCTATATTGGGACCTTCCGGAGTCTGTATGGGGCAAATTCTTCCGTAGTGAGATGGCTGTACATCTCTCACTTCGAATCCCGCGCGCTCGCGGGTAAGCCCGCCGGGGCCAGTTGCGGAAAGCCGCCGTTTGTGTTCAAGCTCGGAAAGCGGATTTGTGTTGTCCATAAACTGGGAAAGCTGGCCAGTTGTAAAAAACTCCCGCACTATTGCCATAACAGGACGCGCGTTTATAAGTTGGGAAGGAGTGAGTGTAGCAGGATCAAGCGTGGACATCTTATCGCGAATAATTCTTTCCATGCGAGTGAGGCCAACTCTTAAACGGTTGAGCAGTAGCTCCCCCACAGCGCGCACTCTTCTATTGCCAAGATGGTCAATATCATCCGGGTGCGCTTCAGGATCATTATTCATTCTTATAATCTCATATAATACGCCCGTTATATCTTCCACATGGAGAACCCGGTCTTGTTTCGAATAAGATTCGCCTTTTGCCTCAATAGTCGCGAGACGCTGTCCCATTTTCCATCGCCCAACCTTTGACAAATCGTATCTTTCAAAATTAAAAAACATGTTTTCTATAAGCTGACGCGCGTTTTCCACAGTCGCAAGATCTCCGGGCCTTATCCTCTTGTACACTTCTATGAGAGCTTCGTCTCGATTGCGGGATGGATCACGTTTGAGTGTCTCTTCTATGTAAGAAATACCTGAATCAGTATCCGCTTTTTTAAAAAATTTGCGAATGTCTTCATCTTTTTCCACCCCAAAAGCGCGAAGTAACGTAGTTGCGGGAACCCTGCGACGCCTGTCAATTTTTACCCCGATAACGCCCTGCGAGTCCGTGTCAAACTCAAGCCACGCGCCCCTATTTGGAATGATTTTAGCGCCAAAAGATTCTTTTCCTCCATGCCATGTGGACGTAAAGAAGGCGCCGGGGGAACGAATAAGCTGGGAAATTACTATGCGCTCAACGCCATTCACTATAAAAGTACCGCGTTTAGTCATCAGGGGGAAATCTCCCAGGTACACCTCTTGCTCTTTTTTCTCTCCGGTACGCTTATTAAGCAAGCTCATCCGCACTCGCAGGGCCGCTTCATATGACGCATTGCGTTCCCGGGCTGTGAACTCGTCATATTTCGGCTCATCGACCCGATAATTCAAAAAGTGCAACTCAAAATCCTTATCCCCATAATCTCTTACCGGGGAAATTTCATCAAAAAGCTCGCGAAGTCCCTTTTTCCAGAACCACTCGTATGATCTGCTTTGAATCTCGAGGAAATTTGGGAAATCTAGGGGCCTGTAATTGTGCTTGCTGAAACTTTTAGTTTTCATAAACACAAAATAAATAATGCTTCATTTGCTATGAAGTTTTATTATAAATTTTTTATTTTACACAAGATTCCTTGTTATCACAAGGGTAGAAATATTAAAAATGAGATATGGAGATATTCTACACGAAAGGTGTAAATCTTGTCAAGCCCCATAATCAACTTAAATGTATAACGTGGTTTACAGCCCCTTTAAGATTATCTACGTCTTTTATTTTTCTTTGCTTCTAGCATGAGCCTCTTTATCTCCAGTCGCTTCTTGGTTTTGTGGGAAGAACGTGATTTTATATGTTTGCCTAGCCCCGTGCTTCTTTTTGCCATATATGTTTATGCTAATTAATGAATGACTCTTTTTATGCGCCAGCGATAGGGTTCCACTTACTCCGCCTCGAGCGCCTCTGCATCCTCCCCGCCCGTAACTTTGAGCGGAGATGTTATTCTCTCTTCTGGCGGAGGAATAATATTTAGAAGCGCGTTCTTGCCCGCTTTTAGATTAACTAATATCCTCTTCACTTCCGCGTTATCGGGATTTAACTCCGCGATTTTAGTAAATTGATCAATCGCGCCCTGCGTATTGCCGAGTCGATCATAGCTTAGACCCAAGAAATATCGCGCGTTAGAAAAACTCTCATTCAAGCTTACCACCCGCACAAACTCATCTCTCGCTTCCTCCAGCTGATCATCAAGATAATATAGCAGTCCGAGCTGATACCCCACCCCCGTATCGAGCGGGTCAAAATTTCGTGTTTCTAAAGTTTTTTCAATCGCAAGCGCGCGATTTCCCTGACGTTCGTAGACCTGTGAAATTAAGAAGTGGGCGGGAGCATAATCGCCCTTCAAAGCAAGTGCTTTTTGAAGATTGATAAGCGCGTTTGTAAGACGTTCTGTGCGCCCAGTTTGCAATTTTTCAACCTCTTCTTTATTCTTCTTTGCCTCTACACCCTGGGAAAGACGAGAAATATTTACCGCCAGCGCGTCCGCCGAAACAACATACGCGCGACCCACATTCAAATATTCCGCTGGGTTATTGGGATTTAGCTCCGCGGCTTTAATATAATTTGCAATCGCAAACTGATCTGCGCCTCCTACTATTCTTATGTTATTTTCATATATAGCGCCGAGCTGTCGCCAATTTATTGGGTCTTGCGGATTTACCATTGTCGCTTCTTGCCCTGCCCGTATCAAATTTTGCAATACAATCTGATACCTCCGCTGAAGCTCGCCCGAATCTAGATCTCTATTATTCAAAACTTCCTGCGCGCGCAGGCCAAGAAGTTGCGCGAATGTTCTCCAATATACATCACTGGAGCCATCCAGGTTTTTTGCGAGATCTACTTTTTTAATCGCGCTATCTAGGTCGCGATTTCTATTATATGTCTGTACTCCAAATATATGGACTACAGAAGCTATATATTTTTGCCCCACTAAATACAATCCGACTATGGAGCTCACGATGAGCACAATAATAATAAGGGATGCAACGAACGTTCTCTGGGAAGTTTTAAGTAATGAAACTTCCCACGTCTCAATCGCTCCGCCAGCCCGCAAGCTAGCTAAAACCATACCGGCAAAAAGAAACGTGAAGAGCAAGATAGAAAAACTAACCGGATAAAAGAACCATGAGAAAATAAGAAAAAGAAAACTAACAAAACAAATAAAAGAGATGCGCTCCAAAGATCCTCCCGCGGGAAAGCCAGGCCCGCCTGCCGGCGAGACAGGTTTCTTCCGAGAAAGCGCGGCTACCCCCCTGAATCCAACCCAAATAAAGAATCCGAACATAAAAACCAAAGCAACGGTACCAAAAACTCCGATCGTGACAAAAAGCGTCGGCACAGTAGCGAATCCCTGCGCGAAACGTACACCCCAGAAAGCGGTCGCGTTCAGATCGCGCGATCGATAGCGAAGATATTCATAGAGAAATGTCGCGGGCCCCGAGCCAAAAAGCGTCTTGCCGACTCCGGAACTTAGTGTTCCCTGCGCTATATCAAAAGTCGCTTGAAGACTTGGCCGCACCTCCGCGGGAAAGCGTACGACAGAAGAAATTGGCGGCTTCGTAAAGAAGAGTATCGCCACAACAACCATCACAATAAGCGTAATGCTAAATTTCGATCCGAGCATTACGCCTCCGGCGCTTGGAGATCGGTGGCCATGCATGATTTGCCATGCCGCCACAAGCGCTGAAGCAAGAAGTATACCAAGCCATACATAGCTAAAATTAACTAAAATAAGAATAAGCGCGAGAAGCGCTCCGCCAAAATAAAAGGCCGCCTTTATGCCAGTAGAAAGCTTAAAACTTGTGAGAAGCGCCAATACCATCGCGAGCCCTGAACCCAAAAATATGGCGAGCGCCTGGACTGTGCCTATTGGATTGAAGAAAATTTGTCTTGTAAAATCAAGTGGGATAATGAATATGCCAAAAAACTGCAGCAGCGAATATAACGAGGTTATAAAAAGGGATACACTAAAAAACAAAAGCGCGCGAATGAGATGTTGGGTTTCGCGAAGAAAAAAAGGAACTAAAAATAGGGCAAATCCATATGTCAGGAAACTAAAAAAGCTGTCCGGAGATGTTCCGTCACCCCAAAAACTTATTTGTGGCGATGCGGATAGAAATGTTGAAATGCCCGCTATAACAAAAAACGCGGCAAGGGCAAACCAAAATCTAGTTTTGGGCAATGAAAATTTACCCGAATTTAGAGTTTGGGCAAGAAAAGCGCAGAGGGCGACAAACACTAACGCGCCCGCAAGAATTGCCTTGTTTTCAGCAACAGGATACGCGGTTAATGGTAAAAAAAACATGGGTACGAGCCCAAAGAGGAGATATATGCAAATTCTCCCAACCGAATCCCAATTTAAATTTAATTGTTTCGCCATAAACATAATCTTAATAATTGTAAATAACTTTTACATTGTACCAAAATAAATTTGTTTTTGTACAGTGGATAAATCAATTTGCCGAGTCAACCGTGCTCGTTGCGTTTGGTTCAGTTGTTGTAGCGCTTACGCCCAAGTCAGTCGTCGTTGCATTCGAGATTAAAGCATCCAGATTAGCTTGGTCATTGATGATTTTGACCCCCACTATCCACCAATCAAAATACAGATCTTCTATCGCGGGTTCCGCGATGCCGACTGTAAATCCTTCTCCCGGCGCTCTCGCGATAATACCCATCGCAATCGGTTTATCCGGCGATACAAACACTTTATCATACGCCCCTATCGCGGGAGCTTGGATTGTTGCAGAGGTAGCTCCGGCAAGGATAACTCCCTCGCCGATGGTGTTGTCTATCGTCTCGGTCTTTGATTGTTCAATCGCAAGTTTTCTCGTGATAAGTTGTTTTACCTCGAGTATGCCATCCTGAATCTTCGCGCCAAGGGTTTCAAACGCGGTCTTCACGCTCGCGAGGAAACCTACCTCGCCCCCCGCGCCCTCTCCTTCGTAAGGAGGGGGTTGGGGTGAGGTAGCCAGACTTCCCGCGTCGTCCAGCTTCAGTTCCAAAGCAAAAACACGTGCTTCTATACTATCTACTCTGGTGGCGAGGGATTCTAATGTGAGGGGAGTAGGTGCGTTGGGGTCTGTACCCTGTTGCGCGGTGAGTTGGCTTGCCCCGAGCGGAGTCGAGGGAGAGTAGCCAAGGTTGCTATAGTCTCCGTACCAATGAGGATTAATTAAAATTGTGATCTTGCCGGCAACATCTGCCTGCGTATCGTAAGGTTCGAGCGCTATGCCAACCACGCGTCCCGGTTTTGTCGCTTTCATACCGACTCCGGGCTTTGAACTTGAAGTTATTGCATCCCCTGAAACAATGGGCCCGTTTTCAACAGATACCTTAAGAGAGACGCGTCCGGTCAGCGCAACCGGCACGTTCCTGCCGTTCTCGGCGCGACCGAGAACTATTCCCGGATCTGTTGAAACAACGCCAACAATACTTCTGTCGTAAGGTTTGTTGGTCTTGCGCAAGGTGAGACCTTGATCAGTAACCGCCACCATATCGCCGGGTAAAATAGAAAAATCCTCTGATGCCATCAATTCTGCAACATCGTTGCCGTCGGATTTCACGGAAGAAGATTCTGGCTTTTTTTCTTCTTTTGGGGCTTTTTTAAATTTTTTCCCGTCCCAAATATCTTCTCCCGGACTTGCATTACCCGCGGGAACCACAATGTGCCCTTGGGGAGGAAACCAGTCAGAAGAGGGATCAAGCAAAATAACATTAACCACCTTGCCGGTTGCCTGTTCTACGACCACGTACCGGCCGACGTTTTCTTCTTTGGCTACAACATGTC
>JBASTI010000010.1:0-6558 GCA_049274815.1 Candidatus Spechtbacterales bacterium
GTGGTTACAATCCCGGACAGTTTGAGGCAGGCTGATAACCAAGTGACTCGGCTTCTTCCTTGGAGTTGAACCAGATTTTGTTGTGCTCAGCTATCCTCTTTACGCCGGTGCAGCCGGGAAGGTGGTATTTTGTTGAATTTTTGCTTGCGACATATGCGCCCGTAGTCCTACCCTGCAAGCCTTGCAATGCATCTGTATTTGTGATATTCTGAAAAACAGAGTTGGCTGAAGCGGGCCTGCCCGCCGTAAGGGCGGGAGCTAAATGCTCGATGGAAATTGGCTGTTTTTCTATGCCGGGCGCCGTCAAACGGCCGGCCGCAAAACTAATCAGAGATATTAAAATCACGCCAATCATGAGCATGAGCTCGGATTCGTTGGATTTTATAAATTGTTTTATTCTAGAATACATACATGGCAAAAACTAAAGCGGCAGGTTCAACTAAATTAGGTCGCGACTCAATTTCAAAGCGACTAGGCGTAAAACTCTACGCCGGCGAGCTTGCGAAAGCGGGCAATATTTTGGTGCGCCAGCGCGGCACTCACTTCCTTCCGGGCGCGAATGTCCGCCGCGGCGCGGACGACACACTTTATGCCCACAAGGAAGGCAAGGTTGTCTTTAGAACTATAAAGAAAACTCGCTTTGATGGCAAGCAGAGAATTGCCAAGGTTATAAATATAGAACCCTAGGAAATCGTCGCCCTACCTACGGCAGGCCTTCACGAACGCGAGAAACAACGGATGAGGACGAAGCGGACGGGATTTAAATTCCGGATGGAACTGTGTCCCGAGATAAAATTTGCTTTTGGGTAGCTCTATGATTTCAACGAGATCGCGGTCGGGATTTGTTCCCGACATCACCAAGCCCTTGTCTTCAAGGGTTTTTCTATATTCATTATTTAGCTCATATCTATGGCGATGCCTTTCGGAAATCAAGATATCGCCATTTTTTTGTACCTTGTTTTCAAAGTTGGAATTTTTATAGGCCGCGTGGGCTTTCGTGCCCTTTCTTAACACGCAGGGATAGGCACCCAAGCGCATCGTTGCGCCGAAATCCTTTTTCCGAAGATTCACTTTTTGTTCGGGCAATATGTCGATAACCGGATTAGGGGATTTTGTATCTACCTCGGTAGAATGGGCGCCTTTTATCCCGCATACATTGCGCGCAAATTCAATTGTCGCGACCTGCATACCATAGCAAAGGCCAAAATACGGAACATTATTTTCACGACAAAATTTTGCGGCCATTATCTTTCCCTCTACTCCTCTTGCCCCAAATCCGCCGGGAACAATTACTCCGTCGTAACTTTTAAGTTCAGAAATTGATTCGGGGTAATTCTCGTAGTGGTCGGAGTTAATCCATAAAATTTCCGGTTTTCTTTTATAGAACCATGCGGCATGCTTCACCGCTTCAATCACGGATAAATACGAATCCGAGAGCATAAAGTTCCCGGTCTCGAAATACTTCCCCACTATAGCTATTTTTACCGGGACAGTTGATGTCTTTATTTTTTTAACAAGCTCCTGCCATTCGCCCAAATCGCGCGATTTGCCGCGCATCTTGAATTTAGCGAGTATCCGATTGCCAAGATTTTCCTTTTCAAAATTAAGAGGCACTTCGTAAATGCTCTCTACATCGGGCGCTGAAACCACATCTTGCGGAGCGATGCTGCAGGCGATAGATATTTTTTTCTTGCGCGCCTCATCTATTCTAACCTCGGCGCGAGCAAGAATAATGTCGGGCTGAATTCCCGCGGAATTCAGCGCGCGCACAGCGTACTGCGTGGGTTTTGTCTTCATCTCCCCTATCATTTTTGGTATAGGCAAGTAACTAACTAAAACAAAAAGAATGTCCTTGGGGCGGCTCAGACGCATCATTCGCGCGGCTTCTAGAAATAGTATATTTTGATACTCCCCTACTGTGCCGCCAATTTCTACCATAATAAAATCGGCCTTGCTTTCTCTCGCGACCTTCGTAATCCTGCGTATCACTTCCTCTGGGATGTGCGGCACAACCTCTACGGTCTTTCCGCCATAACCAAGATTTCTCTCGCGATTTATAACCGTCTGGTACACCCGTCCTGTGGTTATATAATTTTGAGAATATATATTCCGGTCGAGGAATCGTTCGTAATTCCCAACATCCTGATCGCATTCCGTGCCGTCTTCTGTAACAAAAACTTCCCCGTGTTCAACGGGGTTTAACGTGCCGGCATCAACATTTATATATTGATCTATTTTTATCGCGGTTACATTGTATCCTCGGGATTTAAGTATTGCCCCTATAGAGGAGGTGGCGATACCTTTGCCGATTCCGCTCATCACTCCTCCGGCAACAAAAATATATTTAGCCATGTTGATATTTTTATTCCGCCTCCACAATTACCCTTATCTCTACCTCCAGGCCATGGTCAAATTCAAGAGTAACGGCAAACTCTCCGAGCTCCTTGATTGGTTCCTTGATTTTTATCTGCTTCGCGGATACTTTAAACCCATCTCGCAGAAGCCCCTCGGCAATTTGCTTGGGCGAAACTTGCGCGAAAAGTTGACCCTCCTCTCCGACTGATACGCGCATTTTTAATTCGTATCCGTCGAGTTTGGAAGCTGATTTCTCAACCGTCTCAAGCGCTTTCTGCGCGTTGGCTTCGACTTCCGCGAGCAACCTCTCTGCTTCCGCTACTTCGCTTTGGGTTGCCGGCTTCGCGAGGACCCTTGGTATTAAAAAATTCTTCGCGTATCCGTCCGCGACTTCTTTGACCTCCCACTTTTTACCGAGAGTTTCAATATCTTGTAATAGAATTATCTTCATAATGTTATATCAATTTCAGTGTATCACAATTCCCGCGCCGCTTCAATAGCTTTTTCTAGCTGAACGTCGCCTTTTTTGTCAAAAATTTCTGAAGTCATCTCAACTTCTATATCCGGAGTTAGACCATTGTCCTGGATGGAAATACCCTTGGGCGTAAGCCACTTGGATATTGAAATTTTGACGCTAGAGCCATCCGAAAGATTAACGAGCTCCTGTACAGACCCCTTGCCAAAACTTTTCTCGCCTATGAGTTTCACATTCCTATGGTCACGAAGCGCGCCAGCCAAAATTTCCGACGCGGAAGCGGAACCCTTGTTTATAAGAATAACCGTCGGATAGTCTATGAGCGCCGCGCTGCCAGCAGTATTATACGTTTTGCTGCTATTTCCATGGCCAGATTCTTCTATAAGTACAATCGTATCCGGCCAAAGAAACCAACCGGCTATGTCCACTGCTACCTCAAGGAACCCTCCGGGATTATTGCGCAAATCAAGGATTAATTTCTTCGCGCCGGAACGCAATATTTCCTGCGCGACGTCCTCAAAATCCCCTGACGTTGTTTCGCTGAAATGAGCAAGACTAACATACGCAATGCCTCCTTCTTTTTTCTCCCATTCAATGTTCGGAATCTTAATGGTATCACGAACAATGGAAATATCAAAATTCTCCTCTGTCCCCTCCCGTAAAATAGTAAGTTTAACCACACTGCCTTTCGGGCCCCGAATCCGCCGCACCGCTTCATCAAGCGAAAGACCTTCAGTTTCTACGCCATCAATAGCTAGTATTTGGTCTCCCGCGAGAACCCCGGCATCTTCGGCAGGATTACCTTTTAGGGGCGCTATCACGCTAATCTTCTCGTCTCTTATGCCGATTTCGGCACCGATCCCCTCAAATTTTCCCCCCACATCCTCCTTAAAGGTCTTCGCGTATTCTGGTTCCAGGAAAACACTGTGGGGATCTTTGAGGGCTTTCAGCATTCCGTTCATCGCGCCATAAATTAAATCCTCGCTCTTTATATTATTTGTATCTACATATTTCCGCTCAATTACATCCATACCCTCCCTTATAAGATCTATGCTTGGTTTTTTTGAAAAAAGTTTTGAAACATCGTAAAGGCCCCGAATATCGGATACCGTTTGCCCCGCGGTACTTGATTTGCCAATTATAAAACCGCCCCCGAATCCCAACGATAGGATTATAATAATGAACCAAAAGCTTAGAATTCTTTTATCCATGTTATTGAATTATGTCCTTAAATAATTTTTGAACCTCTAAATAATTTCCGCTTTTAGGCATGAGCACAAACCTTCCGTCAATTCTGTCTTCTATGAGCAGACCGCTCTCGCTCGTATCAAGCGCCCCTCTTTTGAAATCCTGAACCTTTGATTTTTGGATGAGCGATATTAGTTCGTTTATTTGAGATACAGACATATCCGTACGCACGTTATTTTGCACTATATCAAGTATATTAAAAATTTTTATCGGATTTGTAAGTACCCCAAGATTAAATGCCTTTGATTTTATAGCGGAGATTACCTCCTGCTGCCGCTTCATGCGGTCAAAATCCGAACTCGAATAGCGCGATCGCGCGTAGTACAAAGCGTCTTCGCTACTCATCAGATTTGCGCCCGAAGGCACGTAAAAAATCCAACCCCTTTCCGTATCGAAACGCCAATAATCCTTACCCTCGGATCCGTCGTGTATCCACTGCTTGTCTTCCACAAACGGGGCATCCCTATGTATTGTAATTCCGCCAATATTATCAACAATTTTTTTAAAACCCGCAAAGTCAATGCTTACGGCATGATCTATATAAACTCCGCTAATCATTGATACGAGGGCTTTTGTCAGTTGAAGCCCGCCGCCGCCATAGTGTCTTGCCTCGCCCACGGCATACGCCGAATTTATTTTTTCTTTTCCGTAATTTGGTATCTCCACATATAGATCTCTCGGTATTGAAACGATCGCTGCCTGATTGTTTTTCTTGTTGAAACTCGCAAGTATTATGGTGTCCGCAAGATACTCGCCGTTTTCGCCCTCATATATATTTTTACTGTTGTCATCAAATCCTCGTATGCCGATCATAAGCACATCCACGCGGTCTTCCTCCGGCTCTGGAAAATCAAGAAAATCAGAAATGGTTTCTTCCCAAAGCTTGTCATTGCCTCCTCCGACAACCGATATGGTGCGGCCAGCTTTGTAGAAAAACATACCGCTAGCTACAATAAAAATAGCGGCTACTATAAAAATAATTTTTTTGTACTTATTCAGATAAACCATCTTTCCATGGCGTTATCGCTTATCCGTTTTTTTGCCATGACGAATCTTCGCTTTTTGATGGTCCTTGGCAATAACCGGAAAAACTCAAAAACGGACCTTGCGCCATACTTTTCAAAAAATAACACGTACGACCACGACATAAGCTCTTTTATAAAAATTTTGGGGAAATACTTAAAAAAAAGATAGGGCGTTTCGTTCTTTACCTGCATGAGGCGCTGATTGGCAAATGAATGAAATTTCGCAAACTCGCTTATCCCTTTTCGCGCCCGAATAATTTGGAACGGATTTTTTGCCGTGCCCTCGCCCGCGGAACGGTCGTGAAATGCTATGGCTCTTGGTTCGTACATCAATTTCCATCCGGCGAGGCGCATGCGCCAGGAAAGATCAACGTCTTCTTTATAACAAAAAAAATCCGCGTCGAAATATTCCACTTGTATTTTGGTGTCCTCGAGGGCCGCTCTCCGATAAACGGGCGCGGCGCCATCCACTCCCCAGATTTCCTCGGAGTTTTCGTACTGTCCCTTATCCAGATCGCCCTGTCCCCGGTTTACCACCCTGCGATTTTTGTAAAACAAAAGGCCGGTTGTATCGAGCTTGTCCGTGCGAGGATTTACAAGTTTCCCCTGCACGGCCGCGATGCTTTTATCTCGCTCAAAAACTTCTACTGCGTATTTTACATAATTTTTATCAAGTTCGCAATCCGCGTTGAGGCATAATATAAAATCGCCCGTAGACCTCTGGAATCCCACGTTATGCCCGCCTCCGAAACCAAGATTTTTTGAATTCTTTAATATTTTAAACGGCACTACCGATCCGGAATTTTTATAAACTCCCTCCGCTATTTCCGCTGTTTTATCGTAAGAGGCATTGTCAATCAAAAAAACTTCAATCGGTTTATAGGATTGGCCTAGCGCGGATTCCAGGGATTTTTTAATATTCTTTTCCTCGTTGTATGCAACTATATTAATGGCTACGAGCATATCTGGGTATAGAATATAACAATGCCACAAGTACAACAAATAACAGCAAAACTTTATCATTCAAAAGCACAACATCCACCACACTATACGCCATTACCCAAAGGAAGTAAACGGCAAAGAAGCCGGCGAATGCTGACAGTAAAGGATCCTTTTCGTGTAAAAATGTCGCTACTGTGCGCCCTAAAATTGTAAGGAATATCAAAATCAGAAGTACGGCACCGAGTATTCCTGTTTCGGAAGCAAAATCAAGGTATAAACTATGGGCGGAGGCGCCTTCTTTGGTTGCGGAAACATTTTGATTGAGCACCACGGGATAGTTGCCGATACCCACTCCAAGAAACGGCCGCTCGGCGATTGATTGAAGCGTTGATTTCCAAATTTGTATGCGGCCGAGGTTGGAAAGCTCGCGAGTGCTGAACGAGGTTGAAATTCGTTCAAAACTTGTTTCTGATACAATTCCGCCTTGGCGCATTTGCGAAAATTTAAGGAGCT
>JBASTI010000011.1:0-5071 GCA_049274815.1 Candidatus Spechtbacterales bacterium
CAGTAATATTCATTAAAAACAATATTCCAAATCTCGGTATCATTAATATAAATTTCTGTTGTCGGGCCGCAAGGCCCTTCGTTGCCGGTGGGCCCCCAGAAGTTATCCTCGCGGCCAGCTTCGCGGACATCAAAAATTCCCAGAGTTTTCCAAATTTTTTCCGATTCTATATCCTTAGGCGTTTTTTCGTCGCCGGCAAAAATAGTCACATATTGAATAGTAAGACCGATTGACTCAATGAACTCTTTCGCGTATCCAATCGCTTCCTTTTTAAAGTACCCTCCAAAACTAAAATTTCCCATCATCTCAAAAAAAGTAAGGTGGCTCTCGTCGCCAACCTCATCAATGTCCGATGTGCGAAATGACTTTTGTATAGAGGTCGTATTCAAACTCCCAAAATCTTTCCTAGGATCCGCTTTGCCGACAAAATATGGCTTAAACTGCTGCATTCCCGCGGTTGTCAAAAGCACCGACGGGTCATCTGGTAAAAGCGAGCTTGAGGGCACGATTGTATGCTTCCCGCCCGTGGCGGGTCCGCCTTTCGCGGAAAAAAAATCAAGGAATTTTTTACGAAGTTCGTTTGAAGTCATGTGGATATTAAAATCGTTTCCCAAGCCGTCTTTCCTGATCTATTTTTCGCAGTTCCTGCTCCATCGGAAGTACTTCTCGCTCTAATCTTTCCTTTTGCGTATTAAAACGGTTAAGTTCCATATCAAAACGGCCCAAAAGGGATTTTTTAATCCTTAGCTCTTGCTCAAGTACTCTTATGCGACTAATCTGCTCTTCTAACGCGCGGATATCTGCCCGCATCTTCTCCCGATCGAGCGTTTTATCATGCATTTGCTTTTGGAATCGCGAGAGTTCTTCCCGCGTTTTTTTTAAACGAAAAACAACATCAACCATTAATAATTTATTAATTTATAACCCCTCCCCCCATTAACTCCTCACCCTTATAAAATACCGCAGATTGACCCGAGGATACTGCTCTTTGGGGCTCTTTGAATTCCACATGTAAATTTCCCCCATCATCCTCGTTCCTTATTATAGCATCCTGGTCCGGTTGGCGGTAGCGAATTTTTACTTTACAACGAAACGGCAGCCTGGGTTTTACGGAGATCCAGTTGAGATTTGAGGCCATAAGACCGCCTCTGAATAACTCTTCGTCATATTCTCGCGAGACAATAAGGGTGTTTTCCATGTAATCTTTTTGCGCGACATAATACGGGGGACCGCCGCCGATATTAATGCCCTTGCGTTGCCCTATAGTATAAAAATGAAGCCCCGCGTGCTCACCAACCTTTTCGCCCTTTGTATTCATGATGCCGCCGGGCCTATCTTCTATGTATTGGTGGAGAAAATTGCCGACATCTACTTTGCCGATGAAGCAAATGCCCTGACTATCCTTTCGCTCGGCATTGGGAAGGCCAAATTTTCTCGCGAGCTTTCGTACTTCGCTTTTTTTGTAATCCCCGACCGGAAACAAAACATTCTTTAATCTTTCTCCAGCTACCGCCCAGAGAAAATAGCTCTGATCCTTATCTGGATCCCTGCCTTTCAATAATCGATTTCCTTCGAGTCTGGCATAATGACCAGTCGCCATATAATCCGCGCCAAATTTCTGCGTTGCCCAATCGTAAAACACCCCGAATTTAATTTCGCGGTTACACATAACATCGGGGTTGGGAGTACGGCCAGCCGCATATTCAGAAACAAAATAATCCACCACCCCCTGCTTATATTCTTTGACTAGATCAACGCTGTAGAATGGTACCCCAATCTTTGCCGCAGCCATCCGCGCGTATCTTTCATCCTCCTCGGCCGTACATACGCCAGTTTTCGCTTCCTCATCCGACCAGCACTTCATAAACACTCCAGTTACATCAAAATGGGCCCGCTTTAACAGGGCCGCAGAAACCGAACTATCCACACCGCCGGACATTGCGACTATTATCTTCTTCTTGTCTTTGTTCATAAAAATTATTATACCATATTTCTCTAAAAAGAAAAGCGGCCCTGCGGGTCGCTACACTTCAAATATTTGAAAATCTTTTGGTATTACGAGCTCGCCTTTGTACCCCGAGAGCCGGCAGTCTTCTAGCATAGCTTCGTCCGAATCAAGGCCGGTATGATGGAAAAGGACTAACTTTTTTACATCAGACTTTTTTGCAATTTCCCCAGCAAATCTTGGAGTAAGGTGCCCATATTCCACAGACGCCTTATAATCACCCACTCTTGCCGAGGCCTCGCAGACAAAGATATCTGCTTCATATGCCAAAGCGGAAAGCTCCTCGCAAACCCCCGTGTCTCCAGAATAGGCAAATGTTCCTTCTGGAGTCTCCAGCCGAAACCCCAAGGCATCCACCTTTCCAAATCCGTGGTAGACACTATATGCCACCAACTTGCTATCATCTATCCGTACTGCGGTAGAAACGATAGCACCGTCCTTTTTGGACACCATGGGATGAAACACAAGCTTCGGCCACCAGTATTGCTCATCACCCCATTCAGGATTGTACACGCGCCATAGCGCGGGGAAATCATCCACGATCTGGCTTGGGACAGTACACGTGAAGCTCGGGGTTCTGGTATTTTTCTCCGAGGTAAAGCCCCCTGACAAATACCGACTGCAGATAATGCGGTAGCGCAAAGTGGTCCGGGTGGGCATGCGAGATTACGATATGGTGAATATCGCAATAGTCGTATCCTGCCTGTTCCAAGCGGAATCGAATACCTTCGCTGCATTCAAAAAGAACTTTGCTATCTTTTCCCCATTCGACAAGAAACCCTGGCGGGTACCTATTTGGCACCCCCGGCAATTGCGACGCACATACTCCAGAACCTAAAACTGTTACTTCCATACATGCCTACCTCCCTAAATGTACCTCTCGGGCCGTGCCCCTATTGTATCACACTAATCATTTCTTGTGAATAACCGCAGCTCTCGAATCCAGAGGGTTAGGGCGGAAGGGAATGGAAAAATGGAGGTGAAATATTTGAGGTCAATGAGTTTTTTGACTGCCCAGCCGAAAAAGCCGGAAAATGTGACGCCGAATATGCGCGCGACCGCGTATTTTCCGCCACACGAAATAACATATCCGGGAATTGAAACTTTATATTCCAAAAGCGGCTGACCGGACGAAGTCCGTATAATGTTTTTTGAAACCGTATCCGCCTGCTGTTCCGCGATAAAAGCTGTCGCTGGCGCGGAATTACCTGTTGCCTCGTCAACAAAAGCCGCATTGTCGCCTATTGCGAAAACTTTGCGCAAACCTTTTGCCTGTAAAAATTTGTCAACAGCAATAAATCCTTTATCATTCAGCTCAAGTCCATTCATTTCACGAAGTAGCGAAAGCCCCTTTGTCCCCGCGCCCCAAAGCACAATATCCGCATCGCATTTACGCCCTCCCACAAACGAGACACAATCCGGTAATACTTCTTGAATCCTGGTATTTGTTGAAATCTCAACGCCAAGCTTCCCAAGCCGCCTCAAAACCCCCTCGCGCTGCGACCTCGGATTTGAGGCAAGTATTGTGTCTCGCGCCTCAAACAACGAAATATGGACATCGGCATACTCAAGCCCATGATCTTTCGCAAGATGCCGCGAGTATGTAGCGATCTCCGCGATTGTTTCAACTCCAGTCGCCCCTCCTCCCACAATAACAATGCGGATAGCCTCGCCCCTCTTCGCTTGCGAAAAAACGTCCTCAAGCCGCCTTCGTATTCGGAAAGAATCCTCGAGTGTCTTTAGGGCATAACAGTATTTTTCGGCTCCAGATATTCCGTAGTATGCTGTTTCTGACCCGAGGGCAAAAACAAGGTATTCATAGTGAATAGAGTCGCCGCTTTCCAATTTTACTTCATTATTCCAAAAATCCACACCTCTCACCGCGCCCCTAACAAAGGTTATATTTTTGCCACCCAAAATCTCGGACATAGACAAACACACCGATACTCCCAGGGCCTCTTCAAACTTTTGAATATGCAAAATACCTTTCCACCTGTACGCGCTTGCCGCCTCATAGAGAGAAGGAGTATGGGTCTCATAGCTATTTTTATCTACTAAAATAATGCGCCAGGCAGGGTCGTGGAGTCCCGATTTTTCCAATTTTAGGGCAGTTCTTAATCCGGCAAAACCGGCTCCTAATATTACAATATTTCTCATGCTTCGTTTGTCGCCCTGTAAAAAACGCCTCGCTCCGCGTCTCCTGCCTGCTGTACCTTGCCCTCGCTCTCAAGCTCGTCAAGACACTGTTCGACTTCTTTGGTGGAAATGCCCAAAGACTGCGCAAGGTCCTCTAGCTTCAACTGCCCGCGTCTATGCATCTCCACAACAACACGATATTTTTTGTCGCTCCAGGGATTATTTTTTGACACAACTCCCTGATATTGATATTGAGACGTTTGATCTTGAAATATAAAATCCCTTGTCAGTTCAACAAGATTTTTCCCTCTCTTCCTCTCGAGCTCCTTCCAAAGAAACTCGTAGTATACCAAAAATATCAAAGCACCTGCTAATAGTATTAAAAGTATAAGCGCCATATATTAACTATTAATTTAAAAATATTTCTAATTCGGAATAATCCCCGTTGCTCGTCATGTATACATACTACCAAATTACACCACGCGCAGTCAATAAAAAAATAGCATAAAACTATATAATGCATAATCTAACTTTCCTAAACTTTTTTAGTTCAGTCGTTTGTAATAAGCACCGCTCTTGCCGGGGCGCCGTCAAGATTGGTGAAGCGTAACGGTAGCCCAACGAATTGATACTCACCGGACTCCACGTTGGATAAGTCAAGGCCCTCAAAAAGAACAATGTTTTTGCGAAGCAATGAGGTGTGCGGACGCACATCCTCACCTCCGCGCTTTTTTACGGACAGCCAGTCAATCCCAAAAAGTATAATACCGCGCTCGGCCAAAAAATCCGCGGCATCGCCATCAAGGTAGATAGGATCGTCGGGAAACTTTTCAAAGCCGCGAAGAGAATTTTGTGTTTTCACGAGAATCCTCTCGCCTTCTCTGATGCGCTCTTTCTCTAAATCGGCAGTAGTTATTTTTTCGTTTACGC
>JBASTI010000012.1:0-4144 GCA_049274815.1 Candidatus Spechtbacterales bacterium
CATGCTCGCTCATGAGCCGTGAATGTTTTAAGGCCGGGCTTATACAGTTCCAGTGACTCGTCGATTGCCTCAATAATCGCTCGGTGCATCCGCTTCTGCTCGGGGCTTGCTGTGCCGCAAACAACAACGCGAGAAAGGTCCGAGACATATCCGCCGTCATCTCCGGGCAATATGCACCCTACGTCCAACAGGACGACGTCTCCTCTCTTAATCCGCTTTTTCGTCGGGTTTCCATGAATGAAAACTGACCTCTTTCCGCTTATAACAATAGAGGGGAATGCCAACTTTGCTCCCGGGGGCAGGGCAGACCGAAAGGCCTCTGCCGCCACAAGCTCGGTGACTCCCGGTTGAATAACCGAAAAGGCATGCCGCAGGGCCCTTTCAGTCGCCCTGACAGATCGCTTTATCTTGAGTATCTCTTCTTCGTCCTTGACTATCCGGCCGGTTCTTGCAATGGCAGGCAGCGGTATAATCTCAAGATGGGGAAGGTGCTTTACTAAATTAAGATAAAATCCAAAGGCAAGAAGCTGCTGCTTCATCACGCCCAGGCGCTTCGCATCCTTCAGTGCCCGTGGAATTATCTCCTCGAACAACTCTTCTCTTTTTGTCTGCCCAACAACATCTATCCCCCGGATCTCTTGTCGGGCCTGATAAATATAGCGGGAATCAACTACGAGCACCGCTTTCTTCAGCGTAACGATTAGAGTGGCCGCCGACCCATTGAAGCCAGAAAGGTAAGGAATATCTACCGCACTAGATTCCTCCGCTTTCGGGATTATAAGGGCATCGACTCCTTGCTCCCGCATTTGCTCACGGACTTTGTCGATACGTTGTAAAACAACTTCCGCTTCCATCCTTACACCTCCTTCAGTATTTTCTTCATCTCCATCTTTAGCTCCGGATGCTCCAGGGCAAAAGCAAAATTGGCTTTCAAAAATCCTGCTTTTGATCCGCAGTCGTACCATGTACCTTCAAGCTCGTGACCATACACCCTACCTTCTTTGGCGAGCGCGTCAATAGCATCGGCCAGATATACCTCGCCTTTTGTCTTTTTTGTCTTTGCGATTTTTGGAAAAATTTCGGGTGTTAAAATAAACCGCCCAACGCTTGCAAGTTGAGAGGGCGCATTCGCGGGATCGGGCTTCTCAACAAGTTTTTCTACCCTAGACGCGCCTGTCAGCTTCGCTATGCCGTAACGATGTACCTCGCCCTTAGGCACCTTAAACAACCCCAGCACCGACCCTTGGTGTTTTTCGTATGAGCGCATAAGCTGCCCGAGCGCGGGCTTTTTTGAGCGCACAATATCGTCCGCGTAAAACACTCCGAACGGCTCATCGCCGATGAGCCGTTCGGCCCTCATCACCGCGTCTCCGGATCCGAGCGGCTCATCCTGATATACGTATACAAACTCCGCGAGCTTATGAATCTCTCTGATCTTTTCAAGAAGCTCGTATTTTTTAGCCCTCTTTAGCAAGGATTCAAAATCGCGATCTTTGCTAAAGTGGCTTTGTATGCTGTGTTTATTTTTATTTACCACAAAAATAATCGTCTCAATTCCAGACGCCACTGCCTCCTCAACAAGATACTGCAAAACCGGCTTATCCACCACCGGCAGCATCTCTTTTGGTATTGCCTTAGTCGCGGGCAAAAATCTGGTACCGAATCCGGCGACTGGGATTACTGCTTTTCTAATCTTTTGGCTCATATATAGTGGGAATATAGCACAAAATAAAATCCCGCACAATCTGCGCGGGCGAGGGGATTAACTTTTGAATTCTTATAACCGCTTGTTTGCAAGATCAACAAGTATATTCTCGTAAAATGCAAGGTGATCAAATGTTTTTCCTAGGCCAACAAGTTTTGGCAAAATACGGGGATGTATGCCAATCTGCCGAAGGCTATTTATCACAAAGGTTAGAAAACCTGCTTGCCAACTTAGAGCGCTTGAAATAAGGGAAAGATTCCACCCCATCTCGTCTGCGTGATCTGCAGGTATCTCGCCAAGATAAGTGCCCCATTTTGCTGATTGCACGGATACAGCTCCGTCGTTGCGGCCTTCGCGCGCCAGTATTATCGTATAGCCGAGATAAAGTATGGGGGCAATAAAATCCTGCTCGTTCGGACCAGAAACTCCGGCGTATGAATAGTAGCGTATATCGGGATTATCAAGGCACTCTTTGTTAAATTCTGCCATGCGGTAAGTCGTAAGATCTCTAAGGCCCTGCTCCGAAGCAGCGAGAAGCTTTCCTAGCACACGTAGTTTAACTCTGTTCGGCACGTTGCTGCCTATATTATCTAAACCACGACATACCACGTCTACTACCGGCGAGCCACGGTTAGGAGTACTCACCATCGTTACAGTCTCGACATTCGGATACGCAAGACCGTTAGGAGAAACAAGGAAGCGAGCGTCAAGACCACCCATGCTATGAGTAATAAGGTGCACACTTTCATCGGGAAACTTGCGTGCTATTTGCTCCCTGAGCTGACTTGCGCGTTCCCTGATTGATCCCAGCGGATTCACCTCGGAAAAAAAGATATGTACATCCCGCGGTACTTTCGACCTGAAAGAATTAAGGTAATCTTCAAGGCCTCGGAAATACCGAATTTTCCCCCTCCCCCTCTGATTAAACCCAAGATATCCATGACAGAAAACTACATTCATCGCGTTTCCTCCTCTTTGTATAGCATGTTGCGCAAATTCCATTTAAACATTACCATGAACTAAAAAAATTGTCAACAAAAAACCGCACAATTCAAAAAAAAATTACATAGCGTACGAAAGAATTCCAAAATTTGTTCTCGCGATAGGACACAGCACACGGACCTCAATGGTCCGTGTTTTTTTATTGCCCAAACATATAGACCTTGCCATCGTACCCCACCACATACACTCGCCCGTTTCCAATCGCGAAGCCGACGGCATAATCCGAGAGTTCGTACTTCCAGATTATAGCGCCACCGCTTGGATTGAGAGCATAGATAAGTTTATTCTTCGCGCCGACGTATACTCTGCCCTGGGAGTCAATTACCGCGGGATGCTGGACAGCCGAGGGTTCGTCTGGGACAAAAGACCACAACAAAGTGCTCGTAGCATTTACCTTATTAAACGCCCCAGAATTTTGAGTAGTTACTGTCCCTATATATACCTTGCCGCCTATATCAAAGTTGGGAACAGAACCAGAGACATCGCCAATATTGTTACTCCAAATCTTGGAGCCGTCCGCGGGAGAGATAGCAAAAAGGCCAGATGTGCCGATATTTAAGTAGCCGCCGGTGTAAATAGTGCCCGTGGCATTGACGCTTACTCCGTTGAATAATGCATTACTCATATCGGCGTTACTCTTCCAAATCTCGTTCCCGTTGGAGACATCCACTTTAAATATGTATCTATCCCCCGAGTTATTTGACATTTGCGCGGTAATATATATGTGTTCATTTGCCCCCTCTTTTGCGATTGCCGGAGTTCTTATCCAAATCGCAGAAGAACTGAATTGGCTTGTCGGGGTAAATGGGAAGCCCGCGCGCAGGATGCCGCTTTGCGAGATGGAGTACAATTTACTTGCGCTCGCTATATATATATTGCCTGCCGAATCAAGGACGGGAGAGGTAAAACCATCGTTTGAGTTTATGGAAAATTTCCACAGCCGGGTTTTGTCGCTTGTTTGTATCGCGTAGAGTATTGTCTTGTTTGGAATACTTTGCGTATCTGTGTGAACAGAGTATAAAACCGAGCTGGTCGCCGACAAAGCCGGCGAAGCACCAGCCCATCCCGCGCCATCCCCTCCGTCTGTACTTTTGCTTGGCTCAAATTGCCATTTTTGGATACCGTCCGGGTTTATGGCATAGACATTTCCCAACGCGCTTGTCACATACACCACCCCGTCGGAGCCAACAACCGCCTGCGATCTCGCGCCGTCAAGGTCTTGCCCCTGCTTCATCTCAAATACCCAGGTCGTCGTCGCCTGCGATGAGCTTGTCCATGTCGGCCCGGAAAGTGTCGCGAGTCCGGAGTGGCGCGCGTCTTTCTGGTACATCGCCCAGATTGGATTGCTTGGCGGCGGGGGCAACACATACGTTTCCCCGTTTGAATTTTTCGGGGTTGTGGAAGTAGCAACGGTAAAATCAGCGAAATTGTTGTCGG
>JBASTI010000013.1:0-2841 GCA_049274815.1 Candidatus Spechtbacterales bacterium
AAGCCGTATGTCGGCGAAAAAGTAGCTGAATACATCAGAAAACATAAACTGTATAAGGGGGTATGACGTATGCGCGCAAAAAGCGATTTCTCAAATATTGAGATGGTGAAGGGGATAGCGTAATGCCGATTATTACTTCGCTTCTTGATATAGATTTCTATAAATTCACGATGGGGCAGATCGTATTCCATAGATACCCAGATGTTCCTGTGCGCTACGCGTTCAAAAACAGAACATCCAAAGTCAGACTGGCGGATTTTGTAAGCGAGGATGATTTGCGGCAGGAGCTGGATCATGTTCGCACGCTTGGCTTGAACAATACTGAACTGCATTATCTTCGCGGCACGAACGAATACGGAGATCGGATGTTCGCCGAAGATTACCTTAAATTTTTAGTGAATTTTCGGCTTCCCGCGTATCACCTTGAAGTGGCCGATGGCATTTTTACTCTCGAATTCTCCGGCAAATGGTCGGAAGCCATTTATTGGGAGACCATTGCCCTTTCTGTAGTAAATGAATTGTATTATCGTGCTAAGATGGCCCAATTGAGTCGCTTTGGACAAGATAATGTTTACGCCGTCGGAAAATGTTTGCTTGGCGAAAAAATTATTCGCATTCGCGCAAACCCAGATATAAGGTTTTCTGACTTCGGCACGCGCAGACGTTTCAGCCGTGAATGGCAGGACTACCAGGTGGGGGTTTTAAAAGAAGAAATTCCCGCACAGTTTCTTGGCACATCAAATGTCTCGCTCGCTATGAAACATGGAGTAGCTCCGATGGGCACTTCGGCCCATGAGAGGGATATGGCAATGGCCGCAATTCTTCAATCAAGGGGGGAAAGTATTCGCGGCGCGCAAAACATAGTTCTTGAGGATTGGTGGGCCGAGTATGGCTGGGGACTGTCCATTGCGCTTACCGATACTTGGGGCACAGATTTTTTCTTCACTGCGATGACCGAAAAGCAGGCACGATTGTGGAAGGGACTCCGCCAAGATTCAGGTGACCCCTTTGAATTTGCGGAGAAGGCAATACGATTTTATATAGGCCACGATATAAACCCAAGAGAAAAGCTGCTAATCTTTAGCGACGGACTTGACATAGAGACAATCGTAAAGCTCCAGAGTCGTTTTTCGCGGCGCATTAATGTGGGATTTGGATGGGGGACCAACCTTACGAATGATTTGGGTTTTAAGCCGCTATCTTTGGTGGTTAAACTGGTTGAAGCTAATGGTCGGGGCGCCGTCAAGCTTAGCGATAATCTGGCAAAGGCAGTCGGCAAACCAGAAGATATTGAACATTACAAAAAGGAATTAGGTTACACAGGCAATACTTTTGATGAGTGCAGATATTAAGCCGCCCGTGTTTACAGGCGGTTTTATTTTTGCTATAACTTTTGTAGAAAAGTTCTTTATTTTTTTGGAGGCGCGATATGCCGGAAAATAAGCCCTGGCTCGAAGCCGTTGATCACATCAGTTACGTTGTAAGCCCCGAAAGTATCCGCAAGTGGGCATGGTTTTACATTGATGTATTGGGAGGCAAACTGACAAAGCGCATTGACGACGCAAATCCTAATGGCAAATCCAGCATGATGCTCTGGGAGATTGATTTCGGCAAATTCGCGATCGCACTTGTTGCCGGCATAGACCGCGAGGAAATATCGCATGTTTCCGCGTTTAACGCGATCATGGGGGATCGCGCGGTTCAGCACATTGCTTTTAGGGCGAAAGACGAGAATTTGGAAAAATTTATTGCGCATTTGGCCAAATACGGAATGCGTTTTCAGGGCGAGATGCTGACAAGGCCCGAGGGCTCCGGGACCGTTATGCAGATTTTTGGCGCTCCGGTAAACGACGAAGTAAATTCCGCAGATTCGGGCTTTGACGAATTCCAGGCAAGGCCCGCGCCTGACGCGCCCATTACGTTTAGCGCGAAAACCGCGGCAGAGCTTTATGAAACGGCTCAAGCTCTTATGAAAAGCGGCGAGGTTAAGCCGATGCTCGACTGGTCCCGTATGCCCCAGGATTGGGAGCCGCCTGAGGTCGCAAGCTAGGGGAAGCCCTAGCTTTTTTGTTTGAAATATGTTATGGTGTACGCATGACGCAACCAGAACAGAACATCAAAGTCGCGGTTGACATTGTGATTTTCACGGTGCGCGATAATGCCCTAAAGGTTATTTTGATACAAATGAAGAAAAAGCCATTTACCGGAATGTGGGCATTTCCCGGGGGGCTCATTGACCCAAGGGAATCGCTTGATGAAGCCGCTCGACGGGAGCTTGCGGAAAAAACCGGAGTTTACAATGTATATTTAGAACAGCTTTATACTTTTGGCGAACCGGCGCGCGATCCGTATAGCCGCGTAATTTCAGCCGCGTACTTCGCGCTTATAGATAGTAAAAACGCAAAACTTGCTACTACGGAAAAATACTCCGACATCGGTTGGTTTCCTGTTCAAAAACTCCCGAAGCTTGCGTACGACCATTGGAATGTCGTAAAGTACGCGATAAAACGCTTGCAATGGAAGCTCGCATACACTAATATTGCGTATAGTTTGCTTCCCCGCTCCTTTGCGTTTTCAGAGCTTAGAAGCGTTTACGAGACGATACTGGGGAGATCTTTGGATCGCAGAAATTTTCAGCGTAAAATTCATTCACTCAGATTGCTGAAAAAGGCGCGGGGACATAAGACGGGAAAGCATCGCCCAGCTACGCTTTACGAATTTAAGGTAAGAAAACTAATGATCGTGGAGGTTTTGTAGTGGAAGCGCAGAGAATCGGTTGTCCGCGAAGACATTGTCCGGGTAAAAAAATGGGCTGGCGAGTTACGCGCGAACTTGGCAACG
>JBASTI010000014.1:0-5877 GCA_049274815.1 Candidatus Spechtbacterales bacterium
CCGCCAAAATTGTCATTTCTTGTTTATCCTCACCCGGCGCCAATTTTTGCGTATGCAAATTTCAAAATCAGAATATATAATGTTTCTCAAGCACCCGGCGTGGCTGTGGCTGAAGAAGCACGACAAGGGCAAGCTCCCTCCGCCGGACGCGAATTTACAGGCGATGTTTGACGAGGGGCACGGCTTTGAAGAATACGCCGAGCAGCTATTCCCCAACGCGACGCGGCTGGGATTCAACAGCTATCAAGAATATATGGATCTTCCCCGAAAAACCTTTCAGGTGCTTGAGCAAGGGGCCAAGACGATATTTCAGGGGAGATTTGAGGCCAACGGCACGACATGCATCGTGGATGTTTTAGATAGAGCGAACGACGGAGAGTTTGATTTGGTTGAAATAAAATCCAGCACGCAAGTGAAGCCGGAGCACGAGCTTGATCTTTCTTTTCAGGTGACGGTGATAGAGGCCGCCGGTATAAAAGTGCGAAATGTTTTTGTTATTCATGTGAACAACCAGTATGTGCGCGCGGGAGACATTGATATCAATAAGCTTTGCGAGATCGCGGATGTTACCGAGAGTGTGCGGGAGAAGATGGAAGCAACCAAGGCAGGTATCAAGCGGGCTATCAGTGTCGCCGAGTCAAGCGAGCGGCCGGATATATCTCCTCGTTACGCGAACTTGGGCGGGCTAAACGAGTGGCTGGAAATTTATAAATCGCTCGTCGGCGGCGTGGACAAATATAGCATATATAATCTTGCCTCGCCCGGGGCAAAGCGCATTGGCGAGCTTGAGGACTTGGGAATTCAACTTGTCAAGGACATCCCCGAGGGATTTAAGCTGTCGAAGAAGCAGCAATTGCAAGTGGAAACTACCAAATCCAATAAACAATACATTGATAAAGAATCTGTTGCCGAGTTTTTAAAAAAACTTAAGTACCCCTTGTATTTTTTGGATTACGAAACTTTTTCAGGTCTTATCCCCAGATTCGACGGTATACGCCCGTACCAGAACGTGCCGTTTCAGTATTCTCTGCATATTTTGGATTCGCCGCAAGGAGAGCTTAAACACGCCGAGTATCTGCATTGCAAAAATTCTAACCCCGGCAAGCCGCTTATTGACGAACTACGAAGCGACATAGGCGACAACGGAAGTGTCCTTGTGTGGCTTGCGGGGTTTGAAAAAGGGTGCAACGAGACGCTCGCGGGGATGTTTCCCGAGCATAAGGACTTTTTATCGGCGCTCAACGACAGGATAGAAGATTTGATTATTCCTTTTGCCAAGAACATGTTTGTGGATAAGGATTTTTTTGGCTCAGCGTCGTTGAAGAGCGTTATGCCGGTCCTGGTTCCTAAACTTTCTTACAAGGAGCTTGCGATTCAAGAGGGCGGGTCTGCTTCAAGGGTCTGGATGGAGACGATATTTGAAAATAAAAATACGGACAGGAGGGATAAGATATTCAGCGATTTGATTGAATATTGCAAGATGGACACACTGGCGATGGTGAAGATTTTGGCGCGCCTAGAGGAAGAGGTTAAAAAATAACTGATTCCACGATTATCCTCTCGCCACAGTCATTCCCCAAACCTCCGCGGCGCCTGCCTGACCGGCAGGCAGGCCTGTCTGCCGATCATGCAGGCCTGTCTGCCGATCATGCAGGCCTGCCTGCCGGTCAGGCAGGCCTGCATTTTTCAAAACCAGCGCGCACTCGCGCATTGTGTTGCCGCTGGTATAGACGTCATCCACTAGGATGGCGATTTTATTTTGGGTAATTTCAGGATTTTCACAAGAAAAAGCTCCCGATATATTTTTAGCGCGTTCCTCTCTGGTTTTAATATCCGCCTGCGGCAAGGTGTTTTTCTTCCGTATGATAGCTTTATCGGAGAATGGCAAGCCGTAATTAGCGCTGATTATTTTTGCAAGTTCAGCGGCTTGATTAAATCCACGTTCACGTTCGCGGAAGTCGTAAAGAGGTACGGGAATAATAAGGGTTTTTAGTTTGCGCTTTTCTATATATTCGCTGAAACCGTTCTTGTCTAGAAACTCTATCAGGATTTTAGAAAGGGGATTTGCGATTTCTCTTGCGCGCCGATACTTAAAGGCGTATATTATCTTTTTTACAAGTTCATTTGAATAGGGGAGAGGCGAGCCCATGAATCTCACAAGTCCGCTTTCCTCGCGGCATTTTTGATCCAATCTGCCCGCGATGTCTCTCCTTTTGCATATTGGACATACGAAGTATTTGTATTCTGCAATTTTATCCATACAAGTATCGCATAAAAAAACGCCTTCGGCTTTACAGCCAAGGCACGCGGGAGGCAGGAGTATGTCGGCTACTTTCGCGATTAAATTATGAAACAATAATTTTCCCATTCTTAAAATCAATATTTGCCGTCTTTGCGCCGTTTTGGTCGATTAGATATTCCGCGAGAGGCGTTTCAATAAGTTGTTCAATGGTTGTCTGGACATATCGCGCGCCCTCTTTCGGTCTATACGCGCGTCCCGCTACGTGTCGCGCGGCCTCATCCGATATGGTTATAGTAAGATGCGCTAATTGCGTTTTCAATTTTTCTATAAGTAATTTTGAGATATCAAGAATTTCTCTTTTGCCGAGCGGTTTAAAAACTATAATTTTAGCAATTCGGTTTATAATTTCCGGGCGCAGGGCATCCTTTATTTCTTGAGAATACTTATCGTTTCGTATGGCCTGTAATTTTCTGGATTCCGCGCGCGATTTTCCCGACCTTGAAAATCCCAAGGCCCTCGCTTCTTCCGCGTTTTCCGCGCCGGCGTTGGAAGTCAAAATAATTGTCGCGTTTTTAAATGTTGCCTTTCTGCCCGTGGAATCCGTAAGGGTCCCATCTTCTAAAATAGAAAGAAGAAGGTTATGCACTGCCTGATGCGCTTTTTCAATTTCATCAAATAGAACTACCGCGTATGGGTGCCTCCGGATTTTTTCCGTAAGCTCTCCGCTTTCTCCATAGCCCACATATCCTGGGGGGGATCCGATTAGGCGGGATATAGTATGCGGCTCGGCGTACTCGCTCATATCAAGCCGTATAAGCGTTTGAGAATTGTGTTCAGCGATAGCTTTCGCAAGAGCAGTTTTGCCTACCCCGCATGGCCCAAGGAAAAGAAAAGATCCAACGGGTTTTGTGGTTCCGGAAAGACCCGCCCTGCTTCGTTTTATCGCCGAAATCAATTCGCGTATGGCTTCCTTCTGGCCTATAATTTCTTTGTTCAAAGACGCGTTCAACTTTTTAAACTGCTGAATCCCCTCGCTTTTTTGTATGGGTACGCCGGTCATTTCTTCCACGGTTGCTTCTATATCGGATTTTTTAAGGACTAGTTTATCTTGAAAGAGCGGGAATTTATTTTTGAATTGCCTTATCTCCTCTTCGGCAAGGCCCTCTTTATGTTTGAATATAATGGCGTCCTCGTAATTTTCTTCCGCTATGGCTTTCTCTTTGTTTTTTCCTAAAGATATTTTTTGCTTTTCAAGCTCCCTTATTTTTTTTGTGTGCTCGACTATTGCTGATTTGCTTTTCAATCTGCTTGCCGCTTCATCAAGCACATCAAGAGCTTTGTCCGGTAGAAATCTATCTCGTATGTATCGCGCGGATAGCTGAACCGCCGCCTCAATCGTTTCGTCTTCTATCGTTATCCCATGATGTTTTTCATAGAGTTTCTTAAGATACGAAAGAGTTTCTATCGATTGTTCTTCCGTTTCCTCTTCTATGATTACTGCCTGAAGTCTTCTCTCGAGCGCTCTGTCCTTCTCTATATATTTTCTGTACTCGTCTGTGGTCGTGGCTCCGATGCAACGGATGCTTCCTTGCGAAAGGGAAGGTTTTAAGATATTGGCAACGTCGAGCGTCCCTTGCGCGGAACCAGCTCCTATTACGGTATGTATTTCATCAATGAAAAGTATAACATTTTCCCGAGTGGCCTCCTCGAGTATATCCTGCATTCTCGCTTCGAAATCTCCGCGGAACATGGTGCCCGCGATTAGGGAATTAAGATTCAGGGAGAATATGTTTTTGTGAAGAAGTGAACTTGGCACCTCGCCGTTGTTTATGCGCTGCGCAAGCCCCTGCACTATTGCGGTTTTGCCTACGCCCGGTTCTCCTATGAGAAGGGGGTTGTTCTTTGTGCGTCGCGATAGAATGTTTATAATGCGGGATATTTCTTTTTCGCGGCCGATAACAGGATCTAACTCATATGATTCGGCAAGAGCGGTCAGGTTTTCACAGAACGCGTCAAGGGCGGGAGTTTGCGTGCCATGGCGAATATGCACATGCGTTTTTTTGCTCGTAATTCTTTTTATTCTTCTAGCGTAGCCCCCCGTACTCAATATACTGGGGAAGGAAGAAAGATGAACATTTTGGGAAAAAATTGTGTCGAGATGAAGTTTAATAAGGGCAATTTTTTTGGCGTTGATTATTGCCGTGATGTCGGGCATGTGCTTCGCATTATAAATAAGCGCGTATAAAAGATGCTCGGTCCCAATGTAGGACTGATTTTGTTTCGCGGCTATTCGCGCGGCTCGTTTTATGATTTCTTTAAAGCCCGAGCTTATTTGCGCGCTGTTCGTTTGCGGCAATGCCTTGGCAATAACCTCGCTTGTTATGCGATGGGTTTCCAATACGTTCTTTGCGAGCGAACCTTTCTCGCACGCGAGCGCGTATAGAAGATGTATCGCACGCGCGCCGCCCATTTTATAGGCGAAATGTAGCGCGTTTTTAGCGCGCGCGGTGAATCTGTCTTCAAGATGTGCTGGCAGAATGGTTATCATGTAATTATAATAACACGCATATAAGTTATCCACAATCACTACGCATTACTATAGGAGTATAATATAAGTATCGGAAGTTTTGTTTATTTAACTTTAGAGTATGGGGGGAGAAAAATACATATCATTGGTAGAAGCAAGCAAACTGTGCCGATACTCACAGGAATATTTGAGTTTGCGCGCGCGAAGCGGAAAGCTTAGGGCAACGAAATTAGGCAGGAGTTGGTTTACTACAAAGGAGTGGCTGGAAGAGTATGTTGCGAATGCCGTTGAAGCGCGGCCAAAATTTCACGCGCGAACCCGGCCGCAATCCGTCAATGGTTTGCCCAAAATTTCATTTAACCCGGGTGTGCTAATTTTGATTTTGGCTGCTTTATATGGCGGGTATGCTTATGCGAACTCTCCTATCAGCATAGAAACTATCGCTCAAAAAGTATCGGCTGGTTCCACCGCGCAGTTTACGAGTATGCAAGAGAGGGTTTCCGACTTAGGCAGTCGCGCGGATAATGCATTGGCAGAAGTATCGGGCCTGCCCGCCAGATTGGCGGGTGGCTTTGTTGAAATAAGCGATTATTTGTATTATTCTTCCGCCCAATCAAGCCGATATGTCGCGGACAGCTTTGGTGGTTTTCTAAAAAATGATATTGCGCAGTTAGCCGATACTTCTACCGCCGGTATCTTTGATGGCATAACCGCCCAGTTCAAATCCACCAACCACAAAATAACCTCCTTCTTCGGCAACGCGTATCTCAAGGTTGTAGAAACAGTAGTGCCGGGCTACACGCCCGAGGGCTCACCCCTCCAAGGGCCCTCTTCTCAATTTGCCGAGGAACTGGAAGAAACCAAACAAGAGCTCAAGGAGTTAAAGGAAAAAGGCCTTGTCGCGAAGGAGATTACGCGAGAAGTCCAAAGAGTAACTCAAATTGAACCAGTCAGGGAAGTAACAAAGGAAATCATAAAGGTAGACGATACAAAACTCCTAACGATCCAAGGCGACGTCCTGAAGATTCAGACCGATCTTAGTCGAGTCGAGCTCGATCTTGCTTCTCTTCAAAACTCCGTCAACCCCAACCTCACAAACTCCCGCCTC
>JBASTI010000015.1:0-7898 GCA_049274815.1 Candidatus Spechtbacterales bacterium
GTCTTACTTACAGCGAACTCTGTGCAAAGATGACAGAAGACTGCAAGAGGGTCGCAGAACTTGAGAGCCGTCTTGGGCTTCTGCGCTCCGCCCGGGAGCTCGATATGGACGTGGATGTAGTTGAAGGAACTTTAAAGTTTTTCGATCTTCAAAGCGATAAGAAATGGACAGTAGAAATCACGTATCCTGATGCGCGTGGCTACGCGGTAGAGATTATATGCACTTCCTGGAGAGGCGATTCGCGCGTGCGATTTGAGTTGTTGCACCGAAGGGTTTTCGTTGAGTTTAGTCCAATACAGCATGGCCGCTATTTGATTTACGAGTCGAGAATCCCACTATGTGGACTCAAAAAGGTTACAAGCGAAGGCGGAGGGGTCGAGTGCATTTTTGCTACTGATAAGCTTGTAATCTACCCCAGGGGTTATATGAGTCTTTTTGACCTCTTTGGCAATTGGAAATATTAGACAGGCATCGTCCATCACCAAAGCCCCGAACTTCGGGGCTTTTGTTTTTAGACAAATATGGTACAGTGATTCACAAGGTGCCTATACCATATCAAAAAACAACTCTTAAAAACGGCGTGCGGGTGATTGTGGCGCCGATGGGGAATACGAGAGCCGTTACGGTGCTTGTGCTTTTTGGGACTGGGTCTAAATACGAGACGAAAAAGATCAACGGCGTCTCGCACTATTTGGAGCATATGTTTTTCAAGGGCACGGAAAAGCGGCCAAAGGCGGTGGATATAAGCTCCCTTCTTGACGGAGTGGGAGGAGAGTTCAATGCCTTTACCGGAGAAGAGTTTACGGGTTATTATGTAAAGGTAGACACAGCCCATTTTGATTTGGCGCTGGATGTCGTTTCCGACATAATTCTACATTCAAAATTTGACGCAAAAGAGATAAACCGGGAGCGCGGGGTTATCATTGAAGAGATAAATATGAACAACGATAATCCCATGCGTAAGGTTATGGAGCTCTGGGGAGAGCTTTTGCATGGAGATCAGCCCGCGGGCTGGCCAATTGCCGGCACAAGGGAGACGATGGCGGGTATTACGCGCAAGGATATTGTCGATTATTTTACTAAGCAGTATGTGGGAGACAACGCGGTAGTAATCGTATCCGGGAACACAAAGGACGGCACAGCTTTGAAGAAAATAGAAAAGCATTTTTCTTTATTGAGGCACGGGAAACCGTATGCGAAAAATCGAGTTGTGGAGAAGCAAGACAAACCCGCGGTTCTTCTGAATACAAAAAAAACTGATCAGACGCATATATGTGTCGGCACGAGGGGGTTTAACCTTTTTGATCCTGGAAAATACATCGCGCAGGTTATTGCAATTATTCTTGGGGGCGGCATGAGCTCCCGTATGTTTATAAGCGTGCGCGAACGCAAGGGGTTGGTTTACTATATTTCTACTATAGCAGATTCTGATACCGATACTGGTTCGCTGTTTACGCGCGCCGGCGTTGACAACACAAAGGTAGAAAAAGCAGTAAAGACCATAGTTTTTGAGTATAAAAAAATAAAGCGGCAAAAAGTATCCGATTCCGAGCTTTCGAAAGCAAAGAATTATATCCGCGGAAAGACCTATCTTGGCCTTGAGGCGTCAGATGATGTTGCTGAGTTTCTGGGCGGGCAAGAGATACTGGAAAATCAAATTCTTTCGCCGGAACAAATATTGAAAGAGTTAGATTCTATCACGCCTTTGCAAATTCAAGGGGTCGCGAAGCAAATATTTGTACCCGAGAAAATGAATCTGGCGCTTGTGGGGCCGTTTGACGACAAGGATATATTTGAAGATTTATTGCAAGACATATGAATAAACAGGTTTTCGACATATCAACTTCCACCATAATCCGCACAGTCGTTGTGCTTCTCGCGGTAGCATTTATTTTCTCTATTTGGCAGATTTTGGCAAGCGTGTTTCTCGCGATTGTTATAGCGGCGGCCATGGAGCCGGCGATAAGAGGTCTTTCGAAGGTTAAAATTCCAAGGTTTTTTTCGGCGGTCATTGTATATCTTATCGCGCTTTTGGTTATAACGTCGGTATTCTATCTGGTACTGCCGACATTGATCAACGAAACAAGGCAGTTATCAACAGATTTGCCGGAAGGGTACACTGGCATAATTTCGAGCACTGAACAGTTTTTTGGAAGGACTCCCGTAGATTTAAATATAAAAGAGCAGGCGAGCGGTTTCTTTGCGAATATTCAGGAGGGTATATCAAGCGGGGCCTCTAACATTTTTGTTTTTCTTTATAATCTTTTTGGGGGCATTGTTTCGCTTGTTTTAGTATTTGTTATTTCTTTCTACCTTGTGCTTCAGAAAAACGGCATCGAGCATTTTTTGAAGTCCATTGTTCCGGTTGGGCATCAGGATTATGCCGTGGATCTATGGGGGCGCGTTCAGAAGAGACTTGGCAAATGGTTCCAGGGGCAGCTGCTTCTTGCCCTTTTTGCGGGGACAAGCATGTTTGTTGTGCTGTGGCTTTTGGGCGTAAAATATGCCCTAACCATTGCTTTTATGGTGGGGGTGCTTGAGATCATACCCATGATGGGGCCTATAATAGGCGGGGTTATAGCCCTCGTGTTAATTTCTTTCCAGTCGCCGATGCTTGCGGGCGGAGCAATAATCGCGTATTTTCTTATTGAGCAAATTCAGCAGAATATCTTTATGCCGCATGTGCTAGCGCGCGCAATGGGGCTAAACCCGATTATAATTATTGTCGCTCTTCTTGTTGGGGCAAAGCTTATTGGTTTTTGGGGGATACTGCTCGCTATCCCAATAGCTGTTACAATAACGGAGTTTGTAAGAGATTTTAAAAAATAATAAAATAGAGCGCAAGCAGTATGGCGATTGCCTGCGTCGCGATGCCTATCCTAAGGGGGGGGCTTTTTTTTGTGTCGAAATGGAATTTTTGATGAAGGGCGTAAAAGTATTTAAGAAATTTAGAAAGGATAGCGTTTTTTGGCGCAAGAAATAAGAGGAAGCTTAATCCATCTGCGAGCGCCCCAAATACGCCTCCGAATATGTAAACCGCAAGGGATACGTCGCTTCTACTGAATCCGACGGCCACTATCAGCATTATTAAGCCAAGAGTTGTATCTAGGGCAACCCTTCTAAATATCGGCATGCAATATTTAGCCCCCTTTGTTTTTATCTGTTTCAGGGGATCTATGGAATATTCCCAGTGCGGTATTCTGTCTAGGAGAAAGTGCGATAAAAACGCAAATACAAGCCCAAGTAATATATTCGGCGTACTTGCGGCAACTGCCGCGCCTACGAGTATGTGGGAAGCAAGTAGCATAATTTCTAATTATATTGTATATCATATATAGATGAAAAAGAAGTTTTATATCACAACCGCGATAGATTATGTGAATGGGAATCCTCATATTGGGCACGCGTTTGAAAAGACGCAGGCAGATGTTTTGGCAAGATACCATCGCTCCTTGGGTGATGATGTCTTCTTTTTGACGGGTACCGACGAGCACGGCGTAAAGAATTTTCGGTCCGCCCAAGAAGCGGGACTCTCGCCAAAGGAATTTGTAGATCTCAATTCAAAAAAATTCAAGAAGCTTGCCCTGGTACTCAATATTTCCAACGATTATTTTGTACGAACCACAGACAAGAAAGTTCATTGGCCCGGGGCCATAAAGATGTGGCAGGCGCTCGAGAGTGCGGGGGATATATACAAAAAGCAATATAGGGGGTCATATTGCGTGGGGCATGAGGCGTTTATTACTAAAAAAGATTTGGTGGATGGGAAATGCGCGCTTCATAAAAAGGAGCCAGAAGTAATTGAGGAAGAAAATTATTTTTTCCGGCTTTCAAAGTATACGAAGAAGATAGAAAAAGTCATAAAGAGCGGTAAGTTCAAAATTATTCCAAACTCTTCTCTTAACGAGCTCCTTCGGCTCCTCGAGCAGGGCCTTGAGGATGTGAGTTTCTCTCGCCCGAGCAAAGATTTGAGCTGGGGCGTTCCGGTTCCGTCAGATAAGAAGCATACTATGTATGTCTGGTGCGATGCCCTCGTAAACTATCTATCGGCTATTGGGTACGGTGCTCCTATAAGCTATAAGCTACAAGCTAAAAGCTTCAAGAAATACTGGCCCGCGGATGTCCAAGTAATCGGCAAAGACATTCTGCGATTTCACGCCGCAATCTGGCCGGGAATGCTTTTATCGGCAGGTTTGGCGCTTCCCAAAATTTTGTTTGTGCATGGGTTTATCAGCGTTGGCGGGGAGAAGATGTCAAAGTCGCTGGGCAATGTGGTTGATCCGTTTGCGCTTATAGAGAAATATGGAGCAGACGCGGTGCGGTATTATCTTTTACGGGAAATTCCATCTATCCACGACGGCGATTTTACGCATGAAAAATTTGAAGAACGCTATAGGTCTGATCTTGCAAAAGGTTTGGGAAATTTTACGGCGAGAGTCGTAAGTCTTGGCGCGCGGCACATAAAAGGCAGTTTTGCTTCGTATCAAAGCGCACGGACCAAGAAAACTATTTTAGAAGCAGAAAAGAAATACCACAAAGCAATGGGCGATTTTCGCTTCGATGAGGCGCTTCAAGCAGTATGGGAACTTATTGCGTATGGCGACAAATTTGTTGATTCTACGCGCTTATGGGAACTGCCCGGAAAAGACCCTAAGAAATTTGCCTCACATATTGCCGAACTTTGCGCCCTTCTTGCAAATATCGCCTTTCTCCTATCGCCATTTTTGCCAGTAACCTCTCGGGCCATTGCAAAACAGCTTGGAATAAAAGATGTAGCCCAAAACCCTCGCGCATTCAAGCTTAAAAAAGGCAATCCACTGTTCCCTATGGTGCAGTAAATAAACGTAAAAAGTGTCATGGCTAACGCGGGCAACGGCTCAACGACAATTGTCGTTGAGCCGTTGAAGTGATATAATGTAACTATGGCAGAGTTTGAGCTAAAACTCATAGATACCCATGGCCATGTGAATTTTAACGCGTTTTTTAATGATGTGGCTATGGCGAGAAGTCCGAAAATATGTTAGCATGAAAACATGTTAAGCGAGTTTATACAAAATAAGCTCAAAATGGCTAGATATAAACTTCTTAAGGATGGGACATACTTTGGAGAAATACCCGGAGTTAAAGGTGTTTGGGCTAATACAAAAAATCTGGAGGGTTGCAGAGAAGAACTTCGAGAGGTTCTGGAGGATTGGGTTTTGCTAAAAGTAAGAGAACACGAAACTATTGCAGGTCTTAGGGAAGCTAGGATTTGAGGGCCCCTACTCCGGCGGCCGTCATTTATTTATGATAAAGGGGGAATTAAAACTTCGCATTCCCAACCCCCACAGTAAAGATATTTCCCGGCATCTTTTGTCAGAAATCTTGAGGCAGGCAAGTGTTTCTATCGGGGAATGGAATAAACTAAAATAAAAGTAATATGGCAGAGTTTGAGCCAAAACTTATTGACACCCACGGCCATGTGAATTTTAATGCGTTTCGCGATGATGGCGATGAGGTGATAAAAAGAGCCCTTGATCAAGGCGTCGGTATTATAATGCCCGGGTCCCAGATTGATACCTCAAGGCGAGCCGTTGAGTATGCGGAGAAATTAAACCATCCCTATATCAAAGCCGCAGTTGGCCTTCATCCTATACACCTTGAGGATATTGAGGTTGACGACAGCGAAGTTGAGGGGCAGGCAAAGTTTCATACAAGACGTGAAGAGTTCAGACGCGCGGCATACGAGGATCTTATTAAGTCCGGCGGGGACAAGGTAGTTGCTATCGGCGAGGTTGGCTTAGATTATTGGCGATTGCCTAGCGATCCAAAGGAGCTCAAGCTTTACAAAGATCGGCAAATGGATACACTGAACACCCAGCTGGACCTTGCGTTTGAATATAAACTGCCCGCGATACTTCATTGCAGAAAAGCTCATGACGATATTATTTCTATTATTGAAAGTCACGGAACCGGCCAAGCCGCGAATCCTCCGGGCGTAATGCATTGCTATACCGGCAACAAAACCCAGCTTAAGTCATTCCTAGCGCTTGGCTGGTATATTGGCTATAACGGCATTATTTTCAAGCTTGACCTCGTAGATGTTATAAAAGATACGCCCCTTGATAGGATACTTTTAGAAACAGACTCGCCATACCTTACGCCTCCAATTGCGGGCAGTGGGAGAAATGAGCCAATTTTTGTAAAGCATGTAGCCGAGAAAATCGCGGAAATAAAGCAGGTATCATTTGAAGAAGTTGCGCGGCAGACGACAGAGAATGCGGAGAAAGTGTTTCGACTTGGTAATTAGTAATTGAGTAATTAAAAACCCCCGATGGATGTCGGGGGTGTTTTAGTTGCTAATCTATTAGATACGACTTTGTCTTTTCAAGAAGATCATCAAGCCAGCCGAGGGGAGGTTTCCCAGTGCCATGTCCTTCGCCGTATATGGTAATGTAATCTCCGACCAGACTTAGGTGCTCAGCTCTCCAGTCAACGATTGCCTGGATAAGCATGTTGTATTTCCTCACGAGCGGCCTGTTGTTTTTATGCGCAAGCACAAATTGCCTGACCCTTGAATCTGCCACCATCTCAAGAAGCTCTCTGTGCGGCCTCGACATATGATTGCGCATTTTATAAAAATAAGGATCGCCGCTGTGGTCTACGCCCGCCACCAAAAGGCGGAAATGCCTTGACGCGCTTTGGCCGCCAGTTTCGCCGAAGATTTCCTGCGGTTCATCATTTAGCTCATCTACTCCCTCAAATACGATATTTCGTGGAAGAGAATAAAAGAGCCGAACGCTGTTGAAGTAGGTTTTGTAGTCACAACGTTCCCTCGTCCTTTCCAGGATATTGACTGCTGCCATCTCTGCTCGTGCGGCTTCGTAGAGACATACAGCAACTTCGTCAGCAGATGGCTCGCTATTTTTAGTAAGCAGGTACGCTTTTAGAAGAGCACGTATTCCGGGCGCTACTGTGGCCTCTATGATTTGGTGGATCCAGACAAACCATTTCTCATCTATCATTCCTGTAAAGGATAGGGGCATTTCAATATTGTCCAAGCTAAGAGGGTGTCTGGGATTTTTCTTGCGATAATTCCACAGCGCATAAAGCGCATAAGAGTTTGACGGTGCAATTCCCGTGAGCTTACTTAGTTCCCAGGAGGGTATCGCAAGCTGTGCGGGCAGATATTTTATACTGCTGTCTTTCATCAATTCGGAAACATTCCTATATCGAAGTATCTCTCGGAAATAAGCATGGATTCCCATTTCGTAAATAAGCATCAGGCGATGTAAGATGGGCCTCGGCAAATCGTCGAAAGGCCAAGTAGGAACAGGCAGTGTTTTTATGGTTTCTGCAATTCTCCTATGTTTTATCGTGCTTTCAAGTCGATACGCGAAGGCATCAAGCGTGACAAAGCTTGAATTGCGCGGCGATTCCCCTTTCTTTCGCGGCAGAAGCAGAGATTGAGGGGGATGTTCCGCAAGAAAACCTGTTTTACGAGATACGCAATATTGCCCCATCAAATCCCCTGCCTGTTCGTCAATCATAGCCAATTTTTTAGCGTCCACTTTACCCCTCCTATAGATTTCTTTCGCGTTCTTGCTTTTCGAGTTCAGATGCCTTATACATTATATCCGCGGCGACTTTTTCGACGAGGCGGAAAAGCAAGCTGTCTTGGTTTTCTTCAGGCCTGACGAGCCGGATTTTCATATCCTGTGGTAGTTCAAAAAGCATTCTTGGCACAGCATACTGCGCGATTTTTCTTGCGACCTCAAGTTCCATATTACAACACCTCCTCAAGCGGTTTGTAATCCATTGTTCGTCCTATGGATCTCGCAAGCCCCTCGTGAGTAATCCAGCCCTTGTGGGTGTTGACGCCCCTTGCAAGCGCAGGATTTTCAAGCACGGCTCGCTTG
>JBASTI010000016.1:0-7262 GCA_049274815.1 Candidatus Spechtbacterales bacterium
CTCAAGGCGGCGGAGAACGCATATGTACGTTGTCCGTATTTTCGCAACCCGCGATCCGGCAGGGAAAGATGGGGGCTCACTGCCTACTCGGGGAAAGGTTCGCCGCGGGAAATAGAGGAAGAGCTTAGAATTATTGAAAAACTAGAGGGCGCGGATTTTTCAAAGATGCAGGAATCGAAAATTCGCGATATAATGAAAAAAAGGAAGCTTGGCATAGAGTGTTCGGGATTTATCGTGCGGATCCTAGACGCATGGGCGCGAGAGCTATATAAAAAACCGATTTATACGCTAATTGCCTTCAATAAGCGTGGCCTTGGCTGGATATACAGCAAACTGCGGCCATACACGCACATTGATATTGAAACGCTAGTTTATCCCCGTAACGCTCGCGAGATAAGTGATATAAATGCCATACGCCCGGGCGATGTAATTCGTTTCAATACCACAATTGACCACGCGATTCTTGTTACCGCTATAGAGAGCGACGAAGAGATGGCCGTAAAGAAGATATATTATGTCCAGTCAGTGCTCGAGGCGAATCGCGAGGGAGTCAAAAGGGGGGTGATAGAATTTACCTCTCCCGCGTCTTGTGGCCTACGCGGGCAAAGGTGGCGCGAGGATCCCGAAACCGGGCATACGATAAACGAGAAGGGCGAGCCCAGAATTTATAGACTTTTTATTTTTGATAAATTAACAAAGGATTATGCTCACAGAGCTTATTAATAGAAGCTTCGATTTTCTAACGGGAGCGTTTTTAATGACCGTCGTTTTATCTCCGCCATTAATATATTTGCTCAAAAAATTCGGGATTGTTCGTCTCGTCGTCCGGGATTTTTCTGATTTGATACATTCCCGCAAAAATAAAGCCGGCACTCCCATATTTGGTGGTATAATAATAGTAGGGATAATTTCATTCTTTACAATAGCGTTTAACTGGCATAGAGAAACTACTTTCGTGCCATTGGGAGTGCTGTGGCTTTCGGCAATACTTGGAGGGGCAGATGACCTGCTAAATATATTCTATACAAAGGAAAGACACCCTCGGACTTTGGGAAGAATAAGCCGGCTTATCGTGGCTCACAAAAATCTGCGATATAGAATATGGTATTTTATTTCCTTTCCGTGGCAGGCATACAAGCGGCTTTTTTATCTGCTTGGTTCGCATCCGGGCAAGGGGGTACAGGCGCATGAGAAAATAATAATACAGCTTGCGATAGGTGGCATTATAGCATGGTGGCTGTCATTCAAGCTTGCCTGGACGGAACTGTGGTTGCCGGGGTTCGGGCATATTGATCTCGGATTGTTTATAGTACCTGTAATATTATTCTTGGTGATATTTATGGCAAATGCCGTGAACATAACCGACGGCATAGATGGTCTATCCGCGGGGACGTTAATTATCGCGTACGGCGCTTTTTTCGCGATAGCCCTTCAACAAAATAGTTGGGACATTTCGTTTTTAGTCGCAACGGTAATGGGAGCATTATTCGGATATTTGCTTTTTAATATCAAGCCCGCAAAATATCAGATGGGAGACGTTGCCTCGCTTGGCATGGGCGTATTGCTTGTCGCGGTTGCTTTCGCACTCGACCGGCCGATACTTTTGCCGATTATAGGAATGATATTTATTGTCGAAATCTCATCTGTGATCTTGCAAACCCTTTCAAAAGTGCTGCTGGGAAAACGTCTTCTTAAAATGTCGCCGCTCCATCATCATTTTGAAATTATCGGGATGGAGGAGTCGAGTATTGTTATGTACTCATGGGCATTAGCTGGTCTGTTCGCTATTTTAGGAGTATGGCTTAGTTTTCAGTAAAATATGCTTATAAAAAACGGTACAATCATTGATGGCACAAGGCGCGAGAGGTACCTCGGCGATATTCGAATTGAAAAGGATATTATCAAAGAGATTGGAAAGCTCAAGCCTCGCGGCGGAGAAAAAGTTATAAAGGCAGAACAACGCATTGTTGCCCCCGGTTTTGTTGATATTATAAACCGTTCCGACATCCACTTTTCTATTTTTAGAAATTCCGGACTCAACAGCGTGATAAAACAGGGCGTGACCACGATTCTCGGCGGGAGCTGCGGAGCATCTCTCGCGCCGCTTGTTGGCAGGGAAGCAATTCGTTCCATACAAAAGTGGAGCGACATATCTTACATGAATATAAACTGGGCAAGCACAGATGAGTTTTTGCGTGAGGTTGCGAGGCACAATATCAGTGTAAACTTTGCAACATTGACGGGGCATGCGACTTTGCGCCGTGGTTTGGTGGGGGATTATTTTGGCAAGATTACCGAGGATCAGATAAAAAAAATGGAATACCTGCTCGCGCGTTCCATGGAGGAAGGATCGTTCGGGTTATCAGCGGGTCTTGCTTATTCTCATGAAAAAGTCGTCCCGACCGAGGAGTTAGAAAGATTGGCACGGGTTGTGAGCGGCAAGGGCGGTATTTACGCGGTACATCTTAGAGACGAAGGGGCGGGGCTCGTCTCATCCGTGAAAGAGATAGTAGAAATTGCCAAAAAGTATAATGTGTCTTCACATATCTTCCACTTCAAGGCGCTTGGAAAGAGGGCTTGGTCGGAATTTGAAAATGCCATTGACATCGTAAAGACCGCGAGGGATTCGGGAGTTTTGATTGATTTCGATATGTATCCTTACACCCGCACGGCTTCTGTTTTGTACCTTCTGTTGCCCGAATGGGCAACAGAAGGCGGTAAGAAAAAAGTTCTGGCGCGGCTCCATGATGAAAAAATCCGCGCGCGCATTCGGGAGGAGCTTAAAGATCAGGCGGATGAAATCCAAGAAACAGTCATCGGTATGGGGAATATAGAAGCATCATTTATAGGCAAAACCATCGGCGAAATTGCTAAAAATCAGGAAACTTCCGCAATTGACATCTTGCTCAATATCATCATTGCTTCCGAGGATCGGATAATGGGCTTTTTGCCCATAAGCGAAAAAAACGTGGAGATCGGAATGCGAAGCGGCGCGGGTTTTATTGCCTCCGACGGAGTTGGATATAGTATGCGCGATCGCAAGAACATTTCACTTGTCCACCCGCGCAGTTTCGGGACATTCCCTCGGTTTCTGGGGCGTTACATCCGGGAGAGAAATATGATGAGCTGGGAGGATGCGATACATAGGATAACCTTAATGCCCGCCCAGAAAATTGGCCTCAAAAAACGCGGGAAAATTGAAAAAGGATATTTCGCGGACATTGTCATATTCAATCCGCAAAATATCAGGGATATTGCTACATTTGACAATCCCTTCCAATATTCAGAAGGTCTAGACTATGTAATAGTGAATGGGGGATTGGCCGTAAGGCGCGGAAAATTTCAAAAGCGAAAATACGGCAAAGTATTAAGAAAATGAAATGGCAAAGCATAAACCCGACTATATGCTACTTGGAACAATTGGCATTATACTATTTATCGGGCTTGCGGCGCTCTTATCGGCGTCTGTCGCGCAAAGCCATAAGGATTTTGGGAATATCTATTCGTACTTTATCCACCAGCTTATTTTCGGCGTAGGAATCGGGCTTTTAGCGGCTTTCATCGCATACCGCATTCACTATAAAAAATGGCGTTCGCTCGCTTTGCCCCTGCTTTTATTATCTACCTTTTTTTTGCTTTTGGTTTTTGTGCCGGGTCTATCCGCGGAAGGTGGCGGCGCGAAACGATGGGTTTCTATTTCGAATTTTTCCTTTCAGCCATCGGAACTCGCGAAGCTCGCTTTTGTTGTATATCTTGCGGCATGGTTTGATGCTAGAAAATCTGTCATAAAACGATGGAACGAAAGTTTTATACCGTTTATAATAATTATAGCGATACTCGGTATACTTATAATTCTTCAACCCGATATCGGTACGCTCGGAGTTATAGCTCTTACTTCCGCGTTTATATATTTCGTCGGAGGCGCAAGCATCGCGCAAATGAGCGCTATTTTGGTTCTAGGGATCGCGACGCTTGGCATTTTAATAAAAACCGCCCCATATAGATTGGATCGTCTTAGCACGTTTTTGAATAGCTCCGCGGATCCCCTCGGAATCGGCTATCAAATAAATCAGGCAATGCTCGCGATAGGTTCAGGCGGGATGCTCGGTCTTGGGATTGGCAAGGGCCTCACAAAACTCAACTTTCTTCCGGAACCCATGAACGATTCCATATTCGCCGTATGGTCAGAGGAAGCCGGCTTCGTGGGGGGGGTGCTGCTGATAACCCTTTTTATTATTTTGTGTTTTAGGGGGTTTAGGGTTGCGAAGCGCGCCCCGGATAGATTCGGACGGATTTTGGCCCTCGGTATTACCTTTTGGATAATTTCGCAGGCATTTATTAATATATCCTCTATGATTGGCCTTGTTCCTCTTACGGGCATCCCTTTGCCGCTCGTAAGTTACGGCGGCTCGTCGATGGTCGCAACACTGGCGGGACTCGGGATATTATTGAATATTTCGAAGTACACTTAAGAAGTACACTTAATATGCGCATATTATTAACAGGCGGGGGCAGCGGGGGGCATATATTTCCCCTTATCGCTGTCGCGAGAAAACTTAAGATAAATCCAGATATCAGGATTATGTATATTGGTCCGGATAGTTTTTCAAAAGAAACGCTGAAACAGGAAGGAATCAGTGCCAAATATATTCTTGCCGGCAAAATGCGCCGCTACCTTTCACCGTTGGTATTTTTAGATTTGCTAAAAATACCGGTGGGGTTCTTCCAATCATACTGGCACACGTTTTGGTTTATGCCTGACGCCATATTTTCGAAAGGAGGATATGGCGGTGTATTGCCGGTGATTGTTGGTTGGCTGTTTTTAATCCCTATCATTATTCACGAATCCGATAGCGTGCCCGGTCTTGCAAATCGAATCCTCGCTAGGATTGCAAAAAAAATTATGGTGTCATTTGACGTAACGCTCGCGTTTTTTCCTGCAAAAAAAGTAATCCTTGCGGGAAATCCCGTAAGAAGCGAGTTATTTGAGAAAGTTCTTAAAAACGCGGTCGAGGTGCTGGGAATCCGTTCAAAAAAACCCATTGTGCTTGTGTTAGGAGGAAGCCAGGGTGCCCAACAAATTAATGAGCTTACTCTTCTTGCCCTTCCCGATCTTATTAAAAAATATGAGATTATACACCAATGCGGTGCGCAAAATATACGGCAAGTTCAAAAGGGAGCGATAATCCAGCTAAAAGACGGGGAGGAGAAAGCGTTATATCATACATACCCCGTGCTTAGCGAGGAGGAGATGGCGAGCGCGTACGCGCTCGCCCGCGTCGTTATATCCCGGGCGGGATCAGGGGCGATTTTTGAAATCGCAGCCGCTGGAAAGCCGAGTATTCTAATTCCTTATGCTCCCGCGGCAGGCGGGCACCAGGAAAAAAACGCGCACGCATACGCGGAAACTGGCGCGGCAGTTGTGCTTGAAGGCGAAAACTTGACGCCCCACATGATCGTGAACGAAGTTGTTTCTATTGTGGAGAGTATGGAAAGATTAAAATCAATGTCCGAAGCGGCCCGCCGCTTCGCCAAACCCGACGCGGCTAGTAAAATCGCAGAGGAAGTAATAAAATTAACAACATGATACGAGTCCGCATAGCTCCATCGCCAACAGGGCCAATGCATGTAGGTACTGCCCGCACCGCGCTTTTCAATTGGCTGTTCGCGAAGAATCCGCCAGGCGGCGGAAACGGCGTTTTTATTTTACGCATAGAAGATACCGACAAGGAGAGATCCGAGAAAAAATATGAAGAAAATATCGTAGCGGGCCTTGAGTGGCTTGGCTTGGATTATAGCGAATTTTACCGACAGAGCGAACGGACAGAAATCTATCAAAAATTTATTAAAGACTTACTTGAAAGCGGTAACGCATTCTATTGTTATCATGCCAAAGAGGAACTTGAAAAAGAGAAAGATGCGCAGATGGCAAGAAAGGAAGCGCCACGGCATAAGTGCGAACAGAAGGGGAAAGGAGGGGGGGGAAAGGGTGGGGGTAGTATAATAAGATTTAATAACCCCGGCGGGAAAATAAAATTCGGGGATTTAATTCGCGGCGACATAGAGTTTAATGTAGATTTACTCGGCGATTTTTCAATATCGAAAAACGAAAGTACGCCCTTGTATAATCTTGCCGCGGCGATTGACGATTATGAGATGAAGATTAGCCATGTGATACGGGGAGAGGATCACATATCAAATACTCCAAAACAACTCCTGATATATAAGGCATTGGGCCTCGAGCCGCCCATATACGCGCATTTGCCCATGATTTTGGGCACAGATAAATCAAAATTGAGTAAGCGCCATGGCGCGATTTCGCTACTTGAATATCGTGATATGGGCTATTTGCCCGACGCGATGTTTAATTTTCTCGCGCTCCTTGGGTGGAATCCCGGCGGGAACGCAGAGATTCTTTCAAGGGCGGATATTATTTCGAAGTTTCGATTAGCCGATGTGCAGAAGTCCGGCGCCGTGTTTAATATTGAAAAATTGGATTGGTTAAACGGCGAGTATATTCGTAAAATGCCGTTAGATGCGCTAGCCAAACTATGCGTGCCTTATTTACCAAAATCAGATTTTGATTTTTTGAAAAAAGTTGTAGCGCTCGAACAGCCGCGCATGAAGAAGATTTCCGAGATAGGGGAGAGTGCAGAGTTTTTCTTTACGGATAAACTTGAGCATAACCCCGAACTGTTAAAATGGAAAGATGCGAGTAATGAAGAAATTAAAAAAAATTTGGAGAAGTTAGAAAAATTACTAGATAAGATTCCAGAAAAAGATTACAGAAAAGAAAAACTCGAGAAAATTATTATGCCCAAAGCCGAGGAGTGGGGGAGCGTGAATGGAAAAATAGACAGGGGCCGAGTACTCTGGCCGCTCCGCGTTGCTCTCACCGGCCGCAAGGCATCGCCCGGACCGTTTGAAGTCGCCGAAATCCTCGGCAAAAAAAAGTGCCTAGCGCGCGTGCGAGAGGCAGAAACTATGTAAAGCGCACAAGTGCGATAAGTATCATTTGCAGATATCATTATTATTACAAATATTGATAGTCTTGTCAATAGCCCTACCGACATTTGCGGGGGAAGTTGATGATCTTAAAAATCAGATAGACGAAAGGGCGAGGGAAATACAAGGGCTTAAGCAACAAGCTGGGGAGTATAAGGCGGCGGCAACAGATGCCCACGCGGCGGCAAAAAGTTTAGAGAGCTTAGTCATTGATTTCAATCTGCAGATTCGGCTCATAGAAAACGATATCGCGATAA
>JBASTI010000017.1:0-25351 GCA_049274815.1 Candidatus Spechtbacterales bacterium
CGTTGGATGAACCGAGTAAACGAATAGTTGAGCTCTCCCAAGTATGCGCCTTCATAACCGTATTTCGCACCGACATCATAAATTGCTTGTGCGAGCTCGACTTCATTTTTGGTGATAATTCCACTAACTAAAGAATGTAATGACTTCGCAACTCCGATGAAAACAGATTTGTACACAGCAACAAGAGAAAGATTATTCGAAATCCTTGCGACCACATCGCTGGCTAGACGCTCTACCACGGCATCGAGAACCTCGCGGTCAGTAGATTTTTCATCAGTTTTTTTGCTTGGAACGTAAGGCATAGTTTTTTACTCCTTTCGCTTTGGTTTTTTAAGTAACTACCCCAAAACCAGGGTAGCAAAACACAAAGAAAATGTCAATAAGTAATAAAATGTTATAATAGTTTAACTAAAATTGTTAAAAATTTCCCCCCCCCAAAAAAAATATGGTTCGAGCCGATGTTTTTTTTGGTGCCCGGGGAGAGAGTCGAACTCTCATGACCTTGCGGCCAATGGATTTTGAGTCCATCGCGTCTGCCAGTTCCGCCACCCGGGCCAAAACTAAAAATTAGACTTTATACTTTTGAGAAATTCCTTGCCGACCCCTGATTTTAAATATTTTTCTCGTTTTCTTGCCTTTATTCTGCTTGGATATTCTTCTATTAGGATAAGCATAAAAGGACGATATGGTCTAGTAGTTTTTTCTTTGCCTTTTTGATGCTGGTTAATTCTCCGCTCGGTATTATTTGTAAGGCCTACATAGATGTAGTTTTTTGTTAAACTTTTTATTGCATAGACAAAACATTTTATCATGGATTTTGAGTCCGCGCGCCTGCCTGCCGGCAGGCAGGTCTGCCAGTTCCGCCACCCGGGCCTTCGCCAATATTGTACGCAAGATTCCGCGCTTTGTCTATTTTTGCGTATATGATATAAAGTAATTATTATGGCAGTAGTCCTGGGCATCGCAAATCAAAAAGGCGGGGTTGGAAAAACAGCGACAGCGGTAAATACCTCTACATATCTTGCGGCCTTGGGCAAGAAAGTTCTTTTAGTTGATCTGGATCCGCAGGCAAATGCGACTTCCGGCCTTGGAGTTGATCCGCGAAAAGTTGATTTCAGCGTTTATCATGCCATAAACAATAAAGTTCCTACCGCGCAGGCAATAAGAAATACTGAACTTTTTGGGTACCATTTACTGCCATCCTCTTTTGATCTCGCCGGGGCATCAGTGGAACTTGTGAATATGAAAAATAGGGAATTTCGTCTGAATGACGCGCTTACCAAGGTACGCCATGAGTATGATTATATCGTAATAGATTCTCCGCCCAGTTTAGGGCTCCTTACAATAAACGGACTAGTCGCATCTGATGAGATTTTAATTCCGGTTCAGTGCGAGTATTACGCGCTTGAGGGCTTGGCTCAACTTCTTGAAACGGTGGATATTATAAAAAATAATCTTGGGAAAGATATAGGCATTCTCGGGGCTGTGCTTACGATGTATGATAAAAGAAACAAGCTTGATAGAAGCATCGCGAAAGAAGTGCGCAGAAATTTTCCCGGATACGTATTTGACACGGTAATTCCTAGGAACGTTGACATTGCAGAAGCTCCGGGGCACGGCAAAACAATTTTTCAATTTAATCCTTTTTCGCAAGGCGCGTTGGCGTACAAGCAGCTTGCGGAAGAAGTAATAAAAAGATGCGCGGTTTAGAATCTTTAATTCCACAAAAAAAGGGTATTGAGAAGGACGATAAAATCTCGCCAAGCGAAAGTGTCTTTATGATTGAGGTTGAGAAAATTCGTCCCAATCCCTTTCAGCCAAGAAGAGAGTTTGACGAGCAGGAGCTTAGGGACCTCGCGGCTTCTATACGGCAGGTAGGGATTTTGCAGCCCCTTATTGTTACAAAAATTGAAAAAGATACTCCAACAGGCAGGGATGTGGAGTATGAGCTTATAGCGGGCGAGCGCAGACTTCGCGCGGCTCAACTGGCGAATCTTCCGAGAGTCCCCGTTGTAGTGCGGCGCCATTCGACTTCTCCGGAGAAACTCGCGGTATCCGTAATTGAAAATATCCAGAGACAAGACCTAAACCCAGTAGAAGAAGCGCGCGCGTATGAGCGTCTCAATAAGCAATTTGGAATGAGTTACTCTGAAATTTCAAAGCAAGTAAGCAAAAGCCAGCCGGTAATCGCAAACGCGATTCGCATGCTTCGTTTGCCGCAAGATATGCTTGCGGTGGTAGAGGGGGGGAAAATCCCAATGGCAAATTCGCGATATCTTTTGATGTTGGGAAATGAGCCCGAAAAGCAGAGAAAGCTTTTTGATGAAATGATAGCGCGCAATCTTGATGCTAATTCCGCCAACCAAAGAGTAAAAGATCTTCAGGACTCTAACTTGCGCAAGATCGCCCGCATACGCGTCTCTTCGGGGCGGACCGATGCGGAGCTCGATGAACTTGCCGAAAAGATTAAAGATGCCATTGGTATTAACAATGTCAAACTCGCCCGCGCAGGCCGGCGCACGCGGCTTTTTGTAGAGTTTCCATCAAAGGGCCAGATGGTAGAGTGGGTGAAGAGGAAGATATTGAGTTCTTAGGCTCGTTTTACTTCCCTTACGCTTTTTATTTTTTCAAGATTTCTCATGAGGATGTGGAGCTGATCGATATCAAATACCTCCACGGTAGCTATAAGCCAGGCGTCTGAATCGCTTTCGCCCTCCGCGGATATAGAAATTATATTAACTCCCATATTGGATATGGAAGAGCTTATTTCTTGGAGTAGTCCTACGCGGTCAAAAGCCGCTATTTTTATTTTTACAAAATTAGCTCCTTTCTGCGCTTGCCAGGAAGCAGTAATTACGCGGTTTGGATTTTTTGTACCGAGACGCCGGAGGTTTGCGCATTGACTTTTGTGTATAGAGGCGCAGGATCGCTGGGTGATATAGCCACTTATTCCTTCGCCGGGAATGGGCGAGCAGCAAAGCGCGATACGTGTCTTAATCCCGGAGGTACCCAGAAGTCTTATGTCGTGGTTCCGCGTATTTTTTTTGCTCGTTATTCGAAGTGCCGGTATCACCCGCTGGGCAAGTATTTTTTTTTCATCAATCGCATATTTTATGACCCTGTACGGAGATATATCCCCTTCGCCGACAGCCGAGATAAGCGAGCCCTCGTCTCTATATGGAAGGTTTTGAAATATTTTCCCCTTTTGCTTTTGGGGGATAGAATCCCATGTTCCTTGATTAAATTTCTCAAGCTCCCTATCTAAAAGCAATTTTCCCTCTTGAATTTTTTCTTCTCGCCTTGCTTCCTTAAGATGCGCGCGAATTCGCGCGCGAGCCGTATTTGTTTTCACGAACAAAAGCCAGTCCCGGGAAGGTTTCTTTTTTGGGTCTTTTATAATTTCTACCATGTCCCCATTCTTTAATGGACAGTCCAGGGATACCATTTCTTTATTCACCTTTGCTGATGAGCAAGTATCGCCTAGGGAGCTATGAATCGCGTACGCAAAATCAATCGGCGTTGCTCCCTCCGGCAGATCAATTACATCGCCACGCGGGGTAAACACAAAGATTCTGTTGGAAAACACATCAATTTTCAATGTATCTAGAAAATCTGCCGAATCTCTGATTTCTTGCTGCCAGTCGCGAATTTGCGCGACCCAAGCAAATTCTTTGCGATTTGCTTTCGCGCCCCCTTTGGGCTTATTTGTTTCTGTATAAAGCCAGTGAGCGGCGATGCCATTTTCCGCGGCGTCATGCATATTACGCGTCCGTATCTGAAATTCGGTTATATTGCCTCCCTTGCAAAATGCCGTAGTATGCAAGCTCTGATAGCCGTTTGGTTTTGGCAGGGCTATGTAATCCTTTATTCTTCCCGGCAGGGGTCGGCAGAGTTTGTGTATGACTCCCAGAGCCCCGTAGCACTGCTCTATGTCTTTAACAATTATTCGCATGGCAACAAGGTCATAGATTGCGTCCCAATTCATATTGTATTTTTTTAGTTTTTCGTAAAGCGACCAATAGTGTTTCGCGCGCGTTTGTATTTCTACAGGTATTATCCCTTCCTTTTTAAGTTCTTTGAGAACATACGGCTTTATTTCTTCAAGGTATTTTTCGCGCTCTGGATAGAGGGCCTCGACTTTCGAGAGAATCAGATTATATTCCTGGGGGTAGCAATATTTAAACGCGAGATCCTCAATTTTTTTAGAAAGCTCGCTTACCCCGAACCGAAAGGCAAGGGGGGCATATATTTCCAAACTCTCAAGCGCTATGCGCTTTTGCTTTGCTGCGGGAAGCGCGTCGAGGGTTTGAAGGTTGTGATATCTATCCGCGAGTTTGATAAGCACAACCCTAAAATCCTGCGCCATCGCAAGGAGCATTTTGCGTAAGTTTTCCGCGTGCCGCTCGACACCTCGGTATTTTATTTTGCCGAGTTTCGATACGCCCTCCACAAGAAAAACAACTTCCTCTCCAAATTTTTCCTCTAGCTGTTTTTTTGTCGCGCCGGTATCATCGAGCACATCATGAAGTAGCCCCGCGGCTACAGTCTTTGCGTCCGCGTTCATTTCAGAGAGAGTAAGCGCGGTATGAAGGGGATGGGCGATGTAATCCTCTCCAGATTCTCTTTTCTGCTCCCCATGCGCCTTCTTTGCGAACCCAAACGCTTCCGCGATAAGTTTCCTATCCGCGGTTTTATATGGTTTCTGAATTTTATCGAGAATCTCTTGACACTTATTCATAAGCACATTCCTTATTTGAGCATTTTATTTTATTGTTTTTCTCTACGAGCATTGAATCGCATTTCGGGCAGCGCTCGCCAGTCGGCTTATCCCAGAGGGCGAAGTTGCAATCGGGGTAGCGGTTGCAGGCGTAGAATATTTTTTTTCTTCTCGTCCTCTTTTCGACAAGATCGCCCTCAACGCACTTTGGGCATTTTATGCCAAGGTCCGTCTGTTTTTTTTCGAGCGGCTCTGTGTGCCTGCAATCCGGGAAACCTGTGCAGGCATAAAACTTTCCAAATCGTCCAAGGCGGATAATTATTTCCTTACCGCATTTCGGGCATACCTTATCTGTTTTTTCTTGGGCCACTTGTTGCTTCTCTACCTCCCCGTATTTTTCTTCAAGGCGCTTCGCAAAGGGTTCGTAGAATTCCCGTACAACAGGGACCCATTTTTTTTCGCCCCGCGCTATTTGATCCAGATCCCCCTCCATTTCTGCCGTGAAGTTAATATCCACGATTTGCGGAAAATGCAGGACGAGCAGGTCATTTACGGCAATACCAACCTCCGTGGGCACAAACTTTTTCTGCTCATTTTTCTCTACATAGTTTCGATCTTGTATCGTCGAAATCGTAGGGGCATAAGTAGAGGGTCGGCCAATCCCATTTTTTTCAAGTTCGCGAATGAGTGTCGCTTCTGAATAGCGGGCGGGCGGTTGGGTAAAGTGCTGGGAAGGGATCAATCTTAGAAGTTGTAATAAATCATCGCGAGAAAGTTCCGGTAGCTCGTTCTCTTCAAATTTCATTGGATAGATCTTGAGGAAGCCGTCAAATTTTAATATAGAACCATTCGCACGGAAGATATAATTTTGCGCTGATATATCAACTGTTGTTGAATCAAACACGGCTTGTGACATTTGCGAAGCGACAAATCTGCGCCATATAAGGTCGTAGATTTTTTTCTGCCGCAAATCAAGAGTAAGCGAATCGGGTGTGTTTTGCGCGGATGTTGGACGTATTGCTTCGTGCGCCTCCTGCGCGCCCTTTGATTTTGTTTTAAATTTGCGCGCTGTATAATATTTTTCGCCAAATTCCCCATCTATATACGATTTTGCCGCGGCATGTGCTTGTTCTGAAAGATTAAACGAGTCTGTTCTGTGATAAGTTATATGTCCCTGTTCATAGAGGGACTGCGCAATCGCCATCGCCGTCTTCGCGGGCATCCCGAATTTTTTGGACGCTTCCTGTTGAAGGGTGCTTGTGGTGAATGGAGGGAGGGGATTGCGCCTTATTTCTTTTCGCTCGATATTTTGAATTTTATATTCTGCCGCCTCTAAATCGGCCAAAATTTTATCAGCTTCTTCTTTTGTCTTAATGCCAAGCTTGGGGATTGATTCGGCGTTTTGCTTATACAAGGAAGCCGTAAATTTTTTCGCGAGTGTTCGCAGCCCATGAAGCTCCGCTTCAATGCTCCAATATTCTTCAGGTATAAATTTTTCGATTTCTCTTTCCCTGTCCACAATTAGCCGTACTGTCACTGACTGTACTCTTCCTGCCGAGAGCCCCCGCGCGACTTTTTTCCATAAAAACGGCGAGAGTTTATAGCCCACCAACCTGTCGAGAATTCTACGCGCCTGCTGGGCATCAACTAAATTCATATCTATTTCGCGCGGGGTTTTAAGGGCCGTCTCAATTGCTGATTTGGTTATTTCATGAAATACAATACGCTGAATATTTTTTGTTTTATTCAGGCCGAGCGCTTGAGTAAGATGCCAGGAAATAGCTTCTCCCTCCCTATCTTCATCTGTCGCAAGTATCACGGAGTGTGCTTTTTTAAGTTCTTTTTTAAGTTCAGCAACGTGCGGCCGTGCCTTTTTTGGTATCACATAGTGTGGCTCAAAATCATGCGAAAGGTCAATGCCAAGTTCGCTTTTGGGCAAATCTCTAATGTGTCCAAAAGAAGAGCGTACTATATAGTCGCCTGAAAGAAATTGTTGAATTGTCCGAGATTTTGTGGGTGACTCAACTATAACGAGATACATATACTTTTTATCCTAACACATAATAGTCACCTCCCAAATTTTTTACTCTTTCATCAAGCTCCATAAGCGTGAGCGCCGAAGACACTTGGGAAGCGGTAAGCCCTGATTTTTCGACAATTGTATCAATATGCGCAGATTGCCCTCGTTTGTCAAGCAGGACATCAAAAATTTTTTGTTCCATAGGATTTTTTGCTACCGGCTTTCCAGATTCTTCGTCGGGAATGGGGATGCCGAATTCTTCAAGTATATCTTCTGCGCAGGTTGCCGCCTTTGCGCCTTGCTTGATAAGATTATTAGGCCCTATTGAAGTTTCCCAAAATATACTTCCCGGTACCGCGAAAACTTCTCTATTTTGATCAAGCGCAAAATTGCAAGTTATAAGCGCTCCGCTTTTTTCTTTTGCTTCAATCACGACAACGCCCAACGAAAGTCCGGAGATCACTCTGTTTCTTTGGGGAAAATAAAATGTTTCCGATCTGGCGTATGGATCAAATTCGCTGATGACCGCGCCGTGCTTTTCAATTTCACGCGCGAGGCCCTTGTTGCTTGCGGGATATATAACGCTTTCGTCAATTCCGGACCCAACTACCGCCACTGTCTCTCCGCCCGCTCCAAGCGCGGCTTTGTGGGCTTCCGAGTCAATGCCAATAGCCATGCCGCTTACTATAACAACATTTGCCCGCACAAGCCCTTTTACTATATGCTCCGTGACTCTCTTGCCATAAGGCGTCGATCGCCGCGTGCCGACGACAGCGATCATCGGTTTATTCTTGGGAATATGTCCGCGGATATACAAAGCCGCAGGCGGGCTCGCAATCTCCCGAAGTTGCGAGGGGTATTGTTCGTCGTTTATAGAGATTTTAGGATATTCTATTTTTTCTGATTTCTTAAACATCCGTTTTACTATATATAAAAATCGGCTCATCCGCAAATGAAGAAGAAACCTTAAAGAAGATGGGATATTTTTGGGTGCAATTACACATACTTACGGCATACCAAAATAAATATGCCACAAGCCGTAAGGGTGGATTTTTACTGTCATGATTTTCTTTGTTTCGCAGTTTTTCTTAGTAACCAATACAGGGTAGAGCGCTCTGTTCTTCCGTACGACGATAATGATACCAAAAAATTCAAGGCAGTGGACGATAGCGCTCTAAAAAACCTATTCACACAATCGCTGGAAGGAGATAACAACTAGAGGCCTCACGCCTCTTTTTTTATTTCCTCCACCGCCTCGTTGAGCATTTGGCAATATAGGTTGAGGCCGACGCGGTTGATCGCGCCGTGCTGTTCGCGGCCGAGGATGTTGCCGGCGCCGCGGATTTCAAGGTCGCGCATCGCGATTGTCTGTCCCGCGCCAAGGCCCTGGTATCTTTCGAGCATGTCAAGGCGCCTTTTGCCGATCTCGGTGAGTTTTTTTGGCGAATAGAGAAAATACGCGAATGCCTCTATCTCGCCCCTGCCTATGCGGCCGCGAAGCTGATGGGCCTGGGCAAGACCAAGGCGCGCGGCATCCTCCACAATAAGGGTATTAACATTTGAAAGATCAAGACCATTTTCTATTATTGTTGTCGCCACAAGAATATCTATTCTTTTATTTCTAAAGTCATCTATTATTTCTATAAGCTGTGAATCGGGAAGTTTTGCGTGGGCAATCGCGACGCGCGTGTTGCTGGGCGCAAGTTCACGGATTTTCGCTAACGCCGCGTCAATTGTGGCAATTCTATTGTGCAGGTAATATACCTGTCCATTTCTTCGAAGCTCTCGGTAAATGGCTTCGCGAATCATTTTTCTTGATCGCGGCGCGATAAATGTTTTTATCGGCAGTCTGCCCGCTGGAGGGGTTTGGATATTGCTTATGCTTTTAAGTCCGGCAAGCGCAAAATACAGTGTCCTAGGTATCGGAGTGGCGGAAAGTGAAAGTATATCAATATCAGCCCTCATGTTTTTTAGTTTTTCTTTTTGTCTTACACCGAATCTCTGCTCCTCGTCTATAATAAGAAGGCCGAGATTTTTGAAATTTATATCTTTTTGTAAAAGTCGGTGTGTGCCAATAACAATGTCAATTTCTCCGGTATTTAATTTTTGAATAATATCTTTTTGTTCCGCGGCGTTTTGTATCCTGCTTAACAGGGCTATATTTATTGGAAATTTCGCGAAGCGCGAGGAAAAGGTTTGAAGATGTTGCCAGGCAAGCACGGTGGTTGGGGCGATTAGGGCGGTTTGCTTCCCGGATATCGCGGCGCGAGCGGCCGCGCGTATTGCCACTTCCGTTTTCCCAAATCCCACATCTCCGCACACAAGGCGATCCATTGGGACTTCATTCCCCATATCCCGCATTATTTCTTCAATGGCCTTTTTTTGATCAGAAGTTTCCTCAAATTCAAAGCCCTGTTCTATTTGAGTAAACATATCATCACGGTTTTGGTAGGGAGGCCTTTGCGCAATTTCGCGTTTCGCGTAAATGTTTAGCAGTTCTTTGGCGGTTTTTATGATATCTTCGCCAACTTTGCGTTTTGTTCGATGCCAAAGATTTCCGCCAAGGCGATAAATTGTGGGGGCAGATAATCCTATGTAGGGGGAGAGTTTATGCGATACTTCTTGGGGTACGATTAATTTATCACCGGCAGCATATTCCAAAACATACTGTTTTTTCAGCGTTTCGATGCGTTCTTCAATAAATCGTCCGATGCCGTGATCAAGATGCACAATATAATCGCCTTCCTTGAGATTTGATAAATCATTCTGTATTTCTTTTCTGTTCTCAATTATTTTTCCAAGGGGAGTTTCAGGTTGGTCGTTTTTAATATTCACAAGCTCGGTTATGCTCTCAATAAAATTGCCGTTAAATTCTACGCGGCATGCTCTTCGGGTGTTGATAGGGAAAACTGTAATTGTTCCGCCTATTTGCGAAAATTCTCCCGGAAGTTTGACGTTCTGATATTTTTCATATCCAAAATCAGTAAGCTTGCGCGTAAATTCCGAAAGCATTATTTTTTGGCCTACTTCAATGCGCAGTGTATGTTTTTGCCAGAATCCTATTGCCCTCCCTATGCGTCGTTCATTTTCTTTAAACCAAACAAGCCCCTTTTCTAAAATTGGGGGGGTCAGCGCCACAATAAGCATCCTTTGAATTGACATATTCATTTGTACGGCGTATATTATACTGTTTGGATCATATTGTAAATAAATAACATGTACTATTCTACCTGCGAGCAGCCCCGCGCCATACGGCGCGGGGCGGTGCGAAATCTGGGTGATCCCTCCTTCAACTCAGTAGAGTAGCGTATTTTAGGGTTTTTGACCTTAGAATCCGCAGGTAGTATAGTGCATGCTATTTTTATTTATTGATTATAGATACTAGACGATTTTTCAATTCCTTCTTCGAGCGAGAGAGCGACTGCTTCGGCACATGTTTTGATTGCTTTTTTAAAGAGAGGTCTTTCTGGTCCGCCGACTGGCGAGGATACAAATTTGTTCATTAGAGCTTTTGATCTTTTTTGAGCGAGTCGTTTGGGGCGTGTCCCTACGCGGAAGCGCGCAAAGTCTTTTGTCTTTAGTTTCTTGATTATATCCTCCACTCCTTTGTGTCCTGCCGAGCCGCGATTCTTTACTATCTTTATTTTGCCAAGCTCAAGGTCAACGTCGTCATGTATTAGCCACAGATTTTTAGTAACTAGTAATTTGTAATTAGTAGTTAGGGGCTTGACTGCTTCGCCAGATTTATTCATAAAAGTTTGGGGCTTTGCAAGTACGATTTTTTTACCGGCAATTTTATGTTCGGCAATTTCAGATTTTAGCTTCGCGTTTACCGCGGGCCGTAAGTCGTATATCGCAATCAGCTGATCAATGACTAAAAACCCGGCATTATGCGGAGTGTTTTCGTATTTTTCCCCCGGATTGCCGAGGCCAACTATGAGTATGTTGTTTTTATCCATTTTTTAGACTCGAAATAATAGTTTTTATTTTTTCCTTAATTTCTTCGTAATTTTCTGTTCCAGCTTTGGGCTTTAATACGTATGCCTCTACGCCATTCCATATTACCGTATCGGGCACAAGGAGGCCATCCTTTTCCGCGGTAATGCGCTCAAAAGTTATTTCTTCGCTTTTCACTTTCTCCCCGAGTTCCATGAGCCGCATAATTTCGCTGAACGCGAGGTCTGTAGTGAAATGATCCTGAAGGGCCTGGTAAAGCGAGAGAAGCTTGGGGAGGCCCGAGAGCGATTTGAGTCCCGCAGTTTTCTTCTTTATGGCGAGGGCCACTTCCTGCTGTCTTTTCATCCTATCAAAATCTCCTCCGGGCGTGTGTCGCGTGCGTATATATTTGGTTGCCTCTTTCCCGTCAAGATACCGCCACCCCTCTTCTATTTCATACGTCTCATGCCCATAATTATCATCCGGAAACTGTTTGTCTTCAAGATCTTGAGTCCTGCGCACGTTTATTCCCCCAAGAATGTCAACTATTTTTTCAACTCCGAGAAGATCAAGCACGGCATAATAATCCGGCTTAACTCCTGTAATGTTTTCTATCGCCGCCTTTGTATATTCTACTCCCATAGGGCCGGGAAACGGGTCGTTTTTGGGAATGGCATAGAGCGCGTTTATGCGCATAAAGTAAGTTTTGTCCGGAGCACGAACAAGAAAATCGCGCGGTATTGATATCGCTGTTGCTGTTTGCGTTGAGGGAACGAAGATTATAAGAATAATGGTATCTGTGAGGTAATTTCCGCTTATGTGTTCTTCGCCGCCTATGCCTAGGAAAAGAAAATTGATCTGGTCACGCTCTTCGCCTTTGAGTACCGTACTCTCATTTTGATTTTTTGACTCCACAAAAAGCTTATTAAAGGACCCTTCAGTTTTAGCATTGTCCAACGCGCGATCCAAAAAACTTTTGTTGTCTTGAGCCCCGCCATTATTTTTTATCTCAAACGCAGTACTTGCCGCAAAGAGAGTTATTCCCGCAGCTATTATTATAAAAATAAACTTCGTCATGATTGCTTGCATAATATCAAATGGGGGCCTTTGCGCAATATATAAATTCATGTTATCATGGCTTTAATGGGATTTTTGAAGGGACCATTTTTGTTTTTTTGGGATATTGCAAAGATTGTAATTATTTCTCTCGCTATCATCGTGCCCATTAGATATTTTATTATGCAGCCCTTTTTCGTGAGAGGGGCGAGTATGCACCCAACATTTGAATCGGGAGATTATTTGATTATAAACGAGATAGGATATCGATTTTCTGCGCCCCAAAGAGGGGATGTTGTGGTTTTTAGGCCGCCGCAGGATAATACCCGCCAATTTTACATTAAACGAATAATTGGTCTTCCGGGCGAGACAGTGAAAGTTGAAGGCGGAAAGATATTAGTGGGGAAAGATGAGAATTCTTTCGGGGAGCTTGCCGAGGAATACATTAAAGAGTTGACGCCGGGGAGTAAAACTGTCAAATTGGGAAACGAAGAGTATTTTGTACTCGGAGATAATAGAAACTCAAGCTCAGATTCGCGTGTTTGGGGCGCGCTTAAACGCGAGGCCATAATAGGTAGGGCGTGGATTCGCGCTTGGCCTATCGGCGAGTTTGGGTTAGTGAAAGGGCCAAATTATTAAAATGGCAAAACCAAAATTCCAAAACGTAACAGGTATGCCGGATATCCTGCCAAAAGACAGGAAATTTTATGATATGCTTGAGCGCGTAGCTTTTAAGATATCCTCGTACTATGGCTACGAAAGGATAGAGACGCCAGTGGTTGAATATTCCGAGCTTTTCGAAAAAGGCACTGGGCAAAATACCGATATTGTTGAGAAGCAGATGTACAATTTTACAACAGAAGGCGGGGATAGATTAACATTAAGACCCGAGTTTACTCCCTCAATAGTTCGTGCGTATATTCAGCATGGGATGGCGTCATGGCCTCAGCCGGTGAAGGTTTCCACAATAGGTCCTTTGTTTCGCCATGAGAAGCCGCAAAGCGGAAGATTCAGGGAATTTCGCCAGTTTGAGATTGATTCAATCGGAGAAAAGAATCCGATTCTTGACGCGCAGGTTATACTCATTTTTTTTAAAATACTAGAGGCGCTTAGCATAAAAGATATAAATATACATGTGAATAGTATTGGTTGTTCCAAATGCAAGCCCGTTTATCGAAAGGTTCTGCGGGATTATTACAGGGGTCGGGCGCGGTCGCTTTGTAAGGACTGCAGAAAGCGCAAAAAAGTAAATGTGCTGCGGCTCCTTGATTGTAAGGATGAAAAATGCGAGCGGTTGAAAATAGGCTCCCCCGAGATTGTAGATCATATCTGCGAGGAGTGTCGCGCTCACCTAAGGGGCGTGCTGGAAACACTGGATTATCTTACGGTCCCATATATGCTCTCTCCTCATTTGGTAAGAGGCATTGATTATTATACGAAAACAGTGTTTGAGATGATCGCGCAAGATACGGGAGCAGAGGACAGAGCCGTGGCGCTGGTTGGGGGAGGAAGATTTGATGGTTTGGTAAATCTTCTCGGAGGACAAGACGCCCCGGCTGTCGGAGCATCCCTCGGCATAGAAAGGACGATCGCGCGAATGCGCAAGATTGGCGTAAAGGCGCCGGTAGAAAAAGTTCCCCATGTGTTTTTTGTGCATTTGGGAGACCTTGCAAAACGCAGAGGCATGAGGCTGATGGAGGAATTGCGCGTGTCTGGGATATTCGCGAGGGAATCCCTCGGCCACTCGTCTATCAAATCCCAGATGGCTTTAGCCGATAAAATGAAAGTTGAACATGTCCTTATATTGGGCCATCAGGAGGTGTCAGAGAATACAATCATAATTCGCGATATGCAAAGCGGCAGCCAGGAAGTTATACCTATGGATAAGGCGATTAAAGAACTGAAGAGGCGCTTGAAAAAATGAATTGTATTTTTTGCAAAATTGTACAAAAGAAACAGTCCGCCGAGGTTGTCTATGAAGATGCCTCAGTGCTTGCGTTTTACGATATCAAGCCGAAGGCCCCAGTCCATATTTTAATTGTTCCCAAAAAGCATATTGAATCTGTGGCGCACTTAGGAGAGGATGATAGGGAGCTCCTTTGCGATATGCTTTTTACCGCAAGAGACATAGCAAAAACGCAAAAGATTGACGAGGGATATAAATTAGTGTTTAATGTAGGGAGACGCGGGGGTCAGATAATAGATCACATGCACCTTCATTTGCTTGGAGGGGAAGGAGCAAGAGATTTAAGATTATGATTTATGTAACCAAAAAAGAACAGGAAACCTCGTCCGCATTAGTGCGGCGTTTTACGCAGCGGGTCCAAGCGAGCGGCGTATTAAAGGAGGTAAAAAGCAAGAAGTTTTACAAAAAGCCAACCAATAGAAATTTGCGAAGAGTCGTTGCGTTAGAACGGGAAAAGAAAAGGGCTGAGCAAATAAGACTTAGAAAATACGGGAAAGGCGTTTATAAATGACCGTAATAGATATTCAGAATTTAACCACCTTTCCCATAGAGGAAGATTTTGTGAGGCATGTGGCAAAAAAGACCTTACAGTATAGCGGGATAAAAGGTGCGGTATCTATGGGGGTCGCTTTTGTGGGGCGCGCTGCTGCCCAGAAGCTTAACAGGCAATACGGCGGTAAAAACAAAGCGACAGATGTCCTTTCTTTTCAATCGGAAGGAAAGTTTATCACTCCCAAAATAACAGGAAAATACCTTGGAGAAATAGTAGTGTGTCCAATGGTTGTAAAAAAGCATGCCACAGTGCTCGGCACCCCCTTTATAAGGGAAATTTCTCATGTGATAATTCATGGAATTCTTCATTTGATTGGCTATGGACACACGGACAATCAGAGGAGCATCAAGAGAATGCATGGTAGGGAGGAGAAGATTATGAATAGAGTCTTATAGGGCTATGTCTAACGAAATAATCACGGGCATAGATATCGGCAGTCATAGTATATATACTTTGATTGCACAAAAGAAGGAGGATCTTTTGCCTCAGATTATTGGTGTTGGCACAGTTCGTTCTTTCGGCATAAGAAACGGGGTTGTCGTTGATGTGGGGGAGGCGCGGGCGAGTATCGCGGAGTCTATACGAGCGGCCGAGCGCGGAGCCGGCGCAAAAATTTCAAGGGCTTTAGTGAGTATCGGGGGGAGTCACATCGTAGCACAAGCAAGTCGCGGCGTTATCGCTGTTTCCCGCGCTGATGGCGAAATATCTTCCGATGACATTGATAGGGTGATAAGTCATGCGCAAACATTTTCGCTTCCCAACAACAGAGAAATTCTTCACGTTATACCAAGAGAATTTATTGTTGATGGACAGGGCGGCATTAAAGATCCGCTTGGCATGAGGGGGGTGCGCCTTGAAGCAAATACGCTTGTCATCAGCGGCGCTATGCCGTACATTAAAAATCTCACTAAAGTCTTCGCGGAACTTGGAGTAGAAGTTGAGAACATTGTGCTCGATACGCTTGCTTCGGCAAAAGCGGTTCTTACGAAACGCCAAAAGGAATTGGGCGTGGTATGTCTTGATATCGGGGGGGGGACAACCGGAGTTACGGTATATGAGGAAGGGGATCTCGTACAGACAAGCATAATTCCGATTGGCGGATCGCACATAACCAATGATCTCGCGATTGGTCTTCGTATCCCAGTGGATCTTGCGGAAAATATTAAATTTGAATATGGTGCTGCGGAAACCGCGGAAATAGGAAAGCGCGACATTATTAATCTTTCGAATATAGACGAGCAAGAATCTGGCACGGTATCCCGCAAAGAATTATGTGAAATAATGGAAGCGCGCCTCTCGGAGATATTTGATCTCGCCAATAAAGAGCTAAAAAAAATTGGGAAAGAAGCGTATCTTCCGGGAGGCGTTGTGATTATTGGAGGAGGCGCGAAAATTCCTCATATTGTGGATCTTGCGAAAAAGAAAATGCGTCTTCCCGCGCAGATTGGCTTCCCGAGGGAAATAGAAGGAATTGTTGAACGCGTTGATGACCCCGTTTATTCCACGGCGCTCGGGCTTATATTCTGGGGCATGGAGGAGAGGGGAAATGCGACCGAGGGATTTATGCCCAGTATTCCATCTCTTAATAATTCCGTAAAGCAGATGCAGAAATGGTTTAAGGCCTTCGTGCCATAATCGACCCTATTGACACATTTGTGTCTTTTTTTGTAGAATGAAAAGTTATAAATAGTAATAAATAAATATGCCTCAAGTAAAACCAGACATTGAAACATTCGCAAAAATAAAAGTAGTCGGCGTGGGGGGATCGGGAAACAACGCGGTATCGGGAATGTTCGAAGCAAAGATACAGGGCGTGGAATTTATCGCGATAAATACGGACTCCCAGGACCTGCATCACTCGAAAGCGTCCCTTAAGATTCACATCGGGAAAAATGTTACTCGGGGCCTTGGGGCCGGAATGAATCCTGACATTGGGCGCCAGTCCGCCGAAGAGAACAAAGACGATATTCACGAGGCACTCAAAGGAGCCGACATGGTTTTTGTAACTTGCGGACTCGGCGGGGGCACGGGCACTGGAGCCGCGCCTATTATTGCCGAAGTCGCACGAGAGACAGGCGCTCTTACTGTGGGCGTTGTGACAAAACCATTTTCTTTTGAAGGATTGCAGAGGGCGCGAATCGCGGAAGAGGGATTGAATAATTTAAAAGAGCGGGTGGATACTCTCATAACAATTCCAAACGATAAACTTTTAAATATAATAGAGAGAAAGACCACCCTGTTAGAATCCTTCGCGCTTGTTGACGACGTGTTGAGGCAGGCGGTGCAAGGCATTTCTGACCTCGTGGTAAAGCCCGGTATTGTAAATGTGGACTTTGCCGATGTAAGAGCAATAATGCAGGACGCAGGATCCGCTCTTATGGGCATTGGTAAAGCTTCAGGCGAAGAGCGTGCGATTGAGGCGGCGCGGCTAGCCATAAATTCTCCTCTCCTTGAAATTTCCATAGATGGCGCAAGGGGAGTACTCTTTTCGATTAGCGGAGGAGAGGATATTACAATGTACGAGATCAACGAGGCGGCAAAAGTAATCACGGATTCCATCCATCCTGAAGCAAAGATTATTTTTGGGGCGGTGCTCGACGATCATCTCAAAAAGGGGGAGTTGAAAGTAACGGTTATTGCGACAGGTTTTTCAGAGGCCGAACCTTCGATTCGAAATACCGAAGGGAATAGCGAGAAAAAAGAGACTTCCTCTCAAATAAGGAATGGCTCCAATAACCACTCTTCCGATACGGGAAAAGATTCTAAAGAAAAAAAAGAAGAAGAGGAGGAGGATTGGGATATACCGGCCTTTATAAGGAAAAAGATGAAGTAAAAACTAAAAAGAGCCCCCCGACCGCGGTCGGGGGGCTCTTTTTAGTTTTGGATGTGGGTTATCCACAGTTTTGACGAAAATTGAGTATGGTATAATGAAATTCCATGACAAACACACCGATAAAAAAAGTTAAAAAGAGGGATGGCGAGATTGTGCCGTTTGAAAAGGAAAGGATAGTAAAAGCCGTAAACTCGGCAGTAGTTGCGGTGGGAGGAAAGGAAAATTGGAAACTATCATCCAAAATAGCAGATATGGTGCTGGAGGAGATGGAGACAAAGTTTGGCAGGAAAATAGTGCCGGGCGTGGAAGACATACAGGATATTGTAGAAGAAGCATTGATTAAAAGGGGTTTAACGAAAGTTGCGAAGGCATACATTCTTTATCGCAGCAAACGAGCGCAGGTCAGGGAAGCTAGTAAAACTATACCGGAAGAAGTTAGGGAGCTTGCCGGCGAGAGTAAGAAATATTTTAGAAACGACCTTGCGGAATTTATATATTATAGAACTTATTCGCGCTGGGTAGAGGAGGAACACAGGCGCGAAACTTGGATTGAGACGGTAGGGCGCTATATGAATTTTATGCGCGAGAACCTCGGGAATCAGCTAGAGGAGAAAGAGTATGAAGAAATTCAAAATGCCATATTAAATCAGGAAGTTGTGCCATCAATGAGATTGATGTGGGGCGCGGGCAAGGCCGTAAAGAAAACAAATGTCTGCGCTTATAATTGTTCCTACATCGCGCCCTCGAAATTGGGAGATTTTGCGGAAATTATGTATCTTTCCATGTGTGGCACGGGTGTAGGTTTTTCCGTGGAGTCCCAGACCGTTCAGCAGCTTCCGATCATAAAGTATCAAACCGGTAAGGCCGCTAAAATTTACGCTATTGAAGACAGCAAAGAGGGCTGGGGCGACGCGTTAACGTTTGGATTAAGGGCTTGGTATCGAGGGGGAGATACTAAATTTGACTACTCAAATATACGTCCGGCAGGTACTCGGCTTCATACTATGGGGGGGCAGAGCTCCGGTCCGGATCCGCTTAGGGCGCTTCTCGATTTTGCCCGCGCAAAAATTTTTTCTCGCCAAGGAAAACGCCTTACCAATATTGACGTACATGATATTATTTGTAAAATCGGCGAAGTTGTTGTGATGGGGGGGGTTAGAAGGTCCGCCCTGATCAGCCTGTCCGATCTTGATGATAAAGAAATGCGGCACGCCAAAGAAGGCCAGTTCTATCTTTTTGAGCCGCAGCGCCAGATGGCTAATAATTCCGCCGTATATAACCGGAAACCCACAACGGCGGAGTTTATGGAAGAGTGGCTGGCCCTTGCCAAAAGCGGCACGGGGGAACGGGGGATATTCAATCGCGCGGGCTTGAAACATCAGTTGCCCGACAGGCGGTGGAAGATTTTCAAAAAACATTTCCAGACTTCCGGGACGAATCCATGTGGAGAAATTGTTTTGCGTTCCAAACAATTTTGCAACCTGTCGGAAGTTATTTGTAGGGTAGAAGATACAAGCGAGACCTTATTGCGCAAAATGCGACTCGCGACAATTTTGGGCACATATCAGTCTGCTCTTACTTATTTTCCCTACCTTTCCAAAGAGTGGAAAAAGAATTGCGAGGAAGAACGACTTCTCGGCGTATCCCTCACGGGACAATGGGACTGTCCGGCTGTTCGCGATGGTAAAGTTCTTAAAGCGCTTAAGGAAAAAGCTGTCGAGGTTAATAAGAAATATGCCAAAAAGTTTGGCATTAATGCTTCGACTTGTATAAGTTGCGTTAAGCCATCCGGAACCGTATCTCAATTGGTGGATGCGGCAAGCGGCATGCATCCTCGTCACGCAAAGTACTATATAAGACGCGTAAGGATTTCCGCCACAGACCCTCTTTTCCATATGCTTCGCGATCAAAAATTTCCACATTATCCAGAGGTCGGCCAGCCGGCAGATAAAGCAGTGACTTATGTTATTGAATTTCCGGTTAAAGCGCCAAAGAGCGCAATAACAAGAAATAAGATTTCCGCGCTTGCGCAGCTGGAACACTGGAAGATGGTAAAGGAGCATTATACAGAGCATAATCCTTCAGTGACGGTATCTGTGGGAGACGATGAATGGATCGATGCCGCAAACTGGCTTTATAAAAATTGGGATATATTAGGAGGACTTTCGTTCTTGCCGCGTACCGAACACTCCTACGCGCTTGCTCCATACGAGGAAATAAATGAAGAAAGGTACAATGAGCTGGTCGCGAAGCTTCCACGAGTTGATTTTTCCCAAATTCTTCTATACGAAAAAGGAGATACAACACAAGGCGCGAAAGAGCTTGCTTGCGTCTCTGGCGTGTGCGAGATAGAGGAAGTGTCGGCGGTAAATACTACTCAAGCGTGATATTTACTGGTTCTGCAAGGTGTAATTAAACGGCTCACCGCGGTGAGCCGTTTAGATTGTGAGCGGGTAAGGGGAATCGAACCCCTGTACTCTGATTGGCAACCAGATGCACTACCATTGTGCTATACCCGCGATTTTTTTATCTTACCATAAACAGGCACGATTGCCTGTTTATTTATGCATGGTGCTGCGGGTCAGAATCGAACTGACGACTCTTGGTTCTTCAGACCAAAGCTCTACCACTGAGCTACCGCAGCATATCCATATTTTAAACTACTGCTTTGTGGGCAGCATAGGATTTGAACCTATAACCTCCGCGATGTAAACGCGATGCTCTGCCGTTGAGCTAGCTGCCCCAAACGCAACGTTCTTTCTAATAAAGTATAGAAGTTTTTTGTGAAAATGAAAAGCCCGCCAGATACGAAGACCTGGCGGGGAGCAGTCGGTCTGCTGAGTCCTTTGATTAAGGAGCTGCTAGCTTTGCCGTCGCCGCTCCAGCTCCTTCGTCCACGCGATCTCGGGGTCAACCGTGAACTCGTGGCCTTTCTCGCGGAGGAACGTGACCATCCTCCGTGACAGCGGCGTGTACCAGCCGCATCGGAATTTATCATCACGGAATCGGTGTCCGCAACCCGCGCAGGACGAGAGCAAGAGGCCCGCGCCGCAATGGGCGCAGTTGAAGTTCGTAAATCCACCTCGTCCACCCTTGATTTCATGCCAGACTGCCAGATCGAGCGTCATCTCCGAGATTGAATCGTCGAAGAGTTCGCTTTTGGGTTTGGAGCGGTCGTTGATGACTTCGTTGAGATAGCGGTTCATGGCCACGTAGAGAACCGCTTTCGTGCGCGGGTAATCTGTGTGGTAGCGATCGTTGACGAGATCGGTCGGGTCCTGGATATAGAACTCGACCACAGATACCCAATTGTCCAGGATGAGCTCTTCGCCCCAGTTGTCCTCGGCGAACTTCATAGCCCTATCCATATGCTTGCAGGGCGAGAACACATCGCCGTGCGATTTGCCGTCGGCGTACGATGCAGGAGTTCTGTTCGCGTACGACCAGCTGAGCAGCGCCGGATGGTTCTTGATGCCGGTGACGGTTTGGGTTTCCTTGCCGTCCACGATACCCCACACCTTGATCTCTTCGACCCACTCCTTGTGATAGAAGAGAGTCTGAAAACCGTGGCGAATGCGAAGCGGCGGGCAGGCGACGTAACCGGAATCGGTCGTGAACGCCTTCACAGCTTCTTCGGCCGTGAGGTGGGGGCACAGCGTTGCCATATCCTGTGGTGTCGGGCTCTTGATCGGGAGCCGTCCGAGAAGGGAAAGATACTCCTCTCTTTTCATGACCTACCTCCTATTAAAGAACAGATTCACCATTTTTAAGTATAGCATACTGTAGTACTTCTGTCAAGCCCAAGCGGGCTACTAATACGAAACCACCAAAACCACTTGAAATTTTCTATGTGGTGCTGTAATTATACACTTCGCGCGAACCTACTTTGAGGAAAACCCCCAATGAAGCCGCCCCGCCGCCGTGCCGGAAACCGGCACGCCCCACAAAAAAGTTTTCTCTGCTTTTCTGATTTTGCGCGCGCCGGATTTTTTCTTCTAAAAGGAAAAGAAAACTTTTTTGTGTTGCCCTGCTCTCTACGAGCAGGGTGGCGGGTGCGGCCTCTGTCTTTCGCTCAGGCGTGGCGGAATTCCCCCCACACCTCTTGGAGTCTGAAGACTCATCAGAGTCTGAACGACCCCCCCCGCCGCGCCCTCGCTTTTGCAAGCGGCCGCCATTCATACCAGCGAAACTGGAGCACCGCAGCTTTACAAATCCATGACCTTGCCCTGGTAATCAATCAATTTTCCGTTCCGCAACTTTTTATCGTGCTCGGAAATGAGTTCAAATATCTTTTGCGCGGAAAAACTTGGTTCAAGCGGAGCATCTTTCCCGCCGATCTTAGTTTTCATCCAACCCGGATTTACCAACACTGATTTTATATCAGGATGTTGTTTCGTGAACGCAATCATTGCGTAATTCACGGCGGCTTTGCTCGCGCTGTATGGCCAATGCTCCGCGTGGTATTCATCCATTTCGGAATACGTGCCCATTCCAGAAGAAATTGTGACTACAAGTTTTTCCGCGCCCTTTTTGAGATTTTGAACGAGCATATCCGCAAGCAATTTCGGAGCGACGGAGTTTATTTGAAAAACCCTCGTTATTTCTGGGTTCGTCGAAATGACGGTATTGCCATCAACGGAGTTGGTTTTAGCGTCGTAAACTCCGGCGCAATTTATCAAAACATCAATAGATTTGTCTTTGAGATTTTCCGCAATACTCTCTAATGATTCTTGGTCAGCTACATCCAAAGAGAGAACGGAGATATTATCGCTCAAAGATTCTTGCGGAAAATCTTTCTTGGCGCGGCAAGTGGCAAGAACATGCCAGCCATTTTTTGAAAATACTTTGACGAGTTCATGCCCAAGTCCACTTTCCGCGCCAGTTATGAGGATTGTTTTCATATTATTGCAAAAGCAGTTGCAAAGTTAGTTTTGGTGCCCAGGGCGGGAGTTGAACCCGCACGTCCTTGCGGACACAGCCCCTCAAGCTGCTGTGTATACCAATTCCACCACCTGGGCAGTTTATTCTGCTTTTTTGACCTCCGAGGATCCCTCGGCTTGTTCCTTCACGGATTCTTCTGCTATGGCCTCTTTTGACTCCGGCGTTTCTGCTACTTCTTCATACATAAGGCCAAGCATTTTGGAGGGCTTTTTTCTTTTTTTCTTCTTCAAATCTCGAAGATAATACAGTTTTGCGCGGCGGACTTTATCGTGCTTTACTACTTCTATTTTTTGGATATTGGGCGAATGTATGGGGTAGGTTTTTTCAACGCCAACTCTGTGCGCCGCAATTTTGCGCACCGTAAAGGTTCCGTTTAGTCCCTTGCCATGCTTTCGATAGATCACAACTCCTTCGAAAATTTGGATGCGTTCTCCCTCCTTTTCTTTTATCTTTTCGTGCACGCGAACAGTGTCTCCAGTCCGAAGCGGGGGGATATTTTGTTTCGTATGCTGTTGTGCGAATATTTGAAGTTTGTTCATGTTATTGTGTTGAGCGATTTCCCAAGATCATCTGGCAATTCACTTTCAAATTCCATTAAAGCACTTTTGAGCTGAAACTTCAAGTAGGAGGCATGAAGAAAGTGTCTGGCCAAGCCAGGCGGACATTTTTTTGCCCTTCTGCCATAAAGTTTATCGCAAGCCACCGGGTGATTTATTGAGGTAAAATGCACCCGTATCTGATGCTGCCGGCCGGTTTTGGGCCGGACCTCAACGAGGGTATAGTCTTTATATCTCTCGATAACTTTATACTCTGTAACGGCTGCACGGCTGGACTCGGACGATGTTATGGATGTTCTTGTCCGAGTTCCCATTTTGACAAGCGGTGTGTTTATAACCCCGTGATCTCGCTCCAGAATACCGGAAACCAAAGCGATATATTTTTTCTCCACTTTTCTTTCTTGAAATTGTTTTTTTAATTCAAAAAATGTTTCATTATTTTTGGCGACAACCATCAACCCGGAGGTTTCTTTATCGAGCCGATGCACAATACCCGGGCGTAGGGGATTCTCGCCGACGTTTTTTGTGTCGGGGCAGTGCGCAACCAAAAAAGAGGCCACTGTCCCCCTTTTGTCGTTTTCGCTCGACGCATGTGCCGTAAGCCCTGCTGGTTTGTCGATTACTATTATGTCCCTATCTTCATATACAAGTTTTGGCGTCATGGTGGGCGGTATAGGATTCGAACCTATCACCTCGACAATGTCAATGTCGCGCTCTAGCCGAATGAGCTAACCGCCCGCCTTTGGTGGGCATGCCAGGACTCGAACCTGGAACCACCAAGGTATAAGCTTGGCGCTCTACCATTGAGCTACATGCCCCTTACACAGCCATCATCTTCTCAAACTCCTTCCTTTCTATCGTTTCTTTTTCGACAAGAACTACGGCGATCGCGTCAAGTTTAACCCTCTTTTCCTTGATGATTTTTTGGGCGGTCTTCAGGGCATTTGAGATGAACTTAGATACTTCTTTGTCAATCTCCTGCGCCGTGCCTTCTGAATAATTTCTCTGCTCGCCAAACTCCTTTCCTAAGAAAACAAGTTCCTCTCTGTCTCCAAAGGTGACAGGTCCAAGTTTGTCGCTCATACCATACTGCGTCACCATTTTTCTCGCAAGATCAGATGCCTTCTGAAGATCGTTCGAAGCTCCGGTCGTAAGTTCGTCAAACACCATTTTTTCTGCGGCATAACCCCCAAGCATTACTGATAGTTCCTCTACAAACTCTGTTTTTGTGCGAAAGTGTTTGTCTTCTATCGGCATTTTCAAGGTATAGCCCGCAGCCCTCCCTCGCGAAATTATAGAAATTTTGTGTACGGGGTCTGTATGGGGTAGGGAATTTGCCACAAGCGCGTGTCCTGCCTCGTGGTATGCGGCAATTTCTTTCTCCTTTTTGCCGTATACATGGCTTTTTCTTTCCGGGCCAAGGAGCACCTTTTCGATAGAGATCAGTAAATCATTCTGCGAGATTGTTTTTTGGTTGTTTCGCGCGGCAAGAATCGCCGCCTCATTCATAAGATTTGCAAGATCAGCGCCTGAAAATCCGGGAGTGCGCTCCGCAACCGTGCGAAGATTGGCGTTTTTTACAATCGGCTTGCCTCGCGCGTGAATTTTCAGTATTTCTTCGCGGGCGTTTATATCGGGCTCGTCTATTACAACGCGCCTGTCGAACCGCCCGGGGCGGAGAAGCGCGGGATCCAAAACGTCCGGTCGATTTGTCGCGGCCATGACAATGACATTTGTGTCGCGTTCAAAGCCGTCCATTTCCGAAAGGATCTGGTTCAGGGTCTGCTCGCGTTCATCGTGCCCTCCGCCAAGCCCAGATCCGCGAAGTCGCCCGACAGCGTCAATCTCATCTATAAATATTATGGCGGGAGCGTGTTTCTTCGCGGTTTCAAATAAATCTCTTGCTCGCGCAGCGCCCACTCCCACAAACATTTCTACAAATTCTGACCCTGCAATGGAAAAAAATGGAACTCCCGCTTCACCAGAGACGGCCCGCGCAAGTAGTGTTTTTCCGGTCCCGGGAGCGCCCATCAATAGGACGCCCCTTGGGATGCGAGCGCCCATGTCCAGAAATTTTTTTGGGTGTTTTAGAAATTCTACAATCTCCCAAAGTTCTTCTTTGGCCTCTTTGGCATTCGCGACATCCTTGAATGTCACATCCTGTTTTTTGCCTTGAGGGCCGAATAATTTTGCCTTGGCCTTGGCGAATGTAAATGCTTGGGCCGTCCCTCGTTGCGCGGAACGAAGCATAAACCAGAGGAAAAACCCTATGATGAGAAAGGGTAGTACAAAAGGAATAACTACGCCAACCCAGTATCCAAACCCGCTTTCTCCTTTGAGCCCGACATCAACCACGTCTAATTTTTCAGGATTTACTCCATAGTTTGCGAGGGACTCCGTAAGCGAGCTTTCCGATTCTTTGCGGGAAGTCTGTTTGGCGCCGTCAGCGAGAGTGATTTTAAGGTTGTTTCCTTCTATACTAATTTCTGAAATTTTGCCATTATTTATTTCATCCACAAGCTTGCTCAATGAAACTTCCTCCGGTTTTTCAAATGGCGAAGAAAGCAGAGCGAAAAATCCCGCTATCGCAAACACTACAAGCAATATCGTAAATATGTTTTTCGTAAAATATTTTCTCATATGCGATATTTATACCACCCTCGGAGAAATTTGGCAAATTGTTGACAAAATTTACCGTTAGTGCTATGCTGTATTGTTCGGTACTTTGACAGAAAAATAAAGCAAGGAGCGTTTTGTGATGACAAGCAAGGT
>JBASTI010000018.1:0-32030 GCA_049274815.1 Candidatus Spechtbacterales bacterium
GGGGGGGGTGCGGGTGCAGTAGGTGCTGGAAGCGCTGGAACTGCCAACACAGGTGGCGGTGGAGGTGGCAGTACTAATCCTAATCCTGGCGGCGCAGGCGGCTCTGGCATTGTTATAATCCGTTATCTTACCCCGTAGCCGTAGCCCCTCACTTCTGCCAACTGCTGCATTGATTCTGAATATTTCTGAAACACAATCAACCCAAAACACGCCGCCTCTGCGGCGTGTTTTGGGTAACGTATACGTTTCTAAGACGACATGAAAACTTAACCGAATTAAGTTTTCCACACCTTAGCTCGGTTAATTTTTTGTTTCTCAAAAGGAAAAGGTATAATAGATAAATGAAACAAGCAAACAACGTCCGCTTATTTATTGAAAAAGAAAAAGCCCCCGATGCGGACAGAACCGCATAGGGGTCTTTTTCGTAAGTATTACTTATATTATAGTAAATACAGGCACGCTGTCAAGGGCGGAAAGGTATACTTGGAATAAAACAACTTGTAACGGGCAAGCTTACAATTAAAAAATTAGACCCCGCGACTGCGTCAGGGCAAGACACAATGCACGGAGTCCTTGACAGAATAATTCTCATGTAAGACAATGTAAGTGTATATTAATGGATAATGCGAATATGATAAACAGAGAAACGCTTACAATTTCATTACCGCCAAAACTTCTCAAGGAGACAAAGAGAGCCGCGAAGCAATCGGGCATGACGCAATCCGAATTTTTTCGTTTTGCGGTACGCAATTATTTGGCCGAGGATTTAGAAATGTATGGTTCCAAAACCCTTCGCAGGGATATAAAAAAAGCCCGTTCCGAAGTAAAACGAGGCGAATTTGTCACCCTAGAGAAGCTGGAAGCAGAAGCCGGACTGCGATAACTCGTCATATGTAGGGCAATGCAACTAATTTTTTCCAAATCTGCGCGAAGGGATTTAACGAAGCTGCGCTTACCTCATCAACGGAGGATCCTGCGTAAACTCCGTTTTTATGTTTCTCAAAAAGACCCCCTGCATTTCGCCGACAAACTAACCGATTCAAACGTCGGACAGTGGCGCTTTAGAATCGGCGACTACCGGGCGATTTATGATATGTATAAAAACACAATAATGATTCTTAGGGTTGGCCATAGGAGAGATATTTATAGATAAGACACTATCTGTTTATGAAGGCGCCGCTATATTTAAAAATTACCAAATCGCCCCAGGAAACAGCTTTGCTCGCAAAAGATTTTCTAGAAAAAGCGCTAAAGGAGGCTAAAAAAGGCAACCCCCTGATTTTTTATTTGGAGGGAGAGCTTGGGGCCGGTAAGACTCATTTTGCGAAAGGTCTCGCGCAAGCTCTTGGCATAAAAGATAACATAACAAGCCCTACATTTGTGCTGATGAAGAAATTCGATATTCCGGCAGACAACATGGCGCGTAAACTGGGGAAGAAACTTTTTATTCACATAGATTGTTATAGGATATATGATAGTAAAGATGCCGAGCAGATTGGGTTAGATAAAGTTTTAGAAAATCCGCGAACGATTATAGCGATTGAGTGGGCGGAAAGAATAGCCGATATTATTCCAAAGCCGTATTGGGAAATTAAGATGGAGCACGTGAGTGAGATGGAGCGGCGAGTTATAGCTCGCGAAAACAAAAATTAAAATTGTTCGAATGTCCAAAGACAAAAAAATATTGCTCATATTAGACGCGAACGCCCTTGTCCACCGTTCCTTTCACGCTCTCCCGGACTTCCGCACCCCAAAGGGCGAGCTTGTGAACGCGGTGTACGGATTTACTTCTATACTCCTTAGGGTGTTGAAGGAATTTGAACCCGAGTATGTCGCGGCCGCTTTTGATGTGGCCGGGCCCACATTCCGCGATGAAGAATATGCGGAATACAAGGCAAAAAGGGTGAAAGCGCCGGATGAGCTTTACGCGCAGATTCCTCGCATAAAAGAAATGTTGAACGCTTTTAATATTTCGGTATACGAGAAGGAAGGATTTGAGGCAGATGATGTAATAGGCACGATTGCCGCGCTTGCGCAGAAAAAGCAGACATATCCTCTGACAGAGACAATTATCGCAAGTGGGGACCTGGATACCCTCCAGCTCGTAGACAAGCATACCAAAGTATACACGATGCGGAAGGGTCTTACGGATACAGTTCTCTATGACGAGGAGGCAGTGAGAAAGAGATTCGGGGGGCTCACGTCCGGTCAGATGGTGGACTATAAAGGGTTGCGAGGAGATCCTTCGGATAATATTCCGGGCGTTATTGGAGTTGGCGAAAAGACCGCGATTCAGCTCCTTTCGGACTTTGGCTCCATAGTAAATCTTTATAAAGAAATTGAAAAAGATACGGAGAGGGCAAAAAAAATAAAGCCGGGGTTGCGCGCGAAACTCGTTCAGCACAAAGATCAGGCGTTTTTTTCAAGAGAGCTTGTGACAATTCGCAAAGATGTGCCGATTGACTTTAAGCTGGAGGATCTTCTATGGAACAATTATGACCATAAAGAGGTAGAGAGAGTTTTAAGGGAGCTGGGCTTTAAGTCGTTGTTGGCTAGATTGCCAAAGACGATAACTTCGATTACCTCACCCCCTGCCCCCCTCTCCTTAACAAGGAGAGGGGGGATTGGGGGGGGTGAGGTAGAAGTAGATCCTACTTATGAAAAAATAGAGGCGTTTTATAGCGACGGAGTTTTATCAAAAGAAGTTTACGAGCTAGAGAAGAAGTTAGTTCCCCTGATACGAGGCATGGAAGAAGCGGGTATCAAGATAGACAAAAAGCATTTTGCCGAACTCGCCAAAGACATTGCGGGGGAATTGCGGGACGCACAAGACGCGATTTATAAAATCGTGGGCAAAAAATTTAACGTAAATTCTCCCCAGCAGCTTTCCGAAATACTTTTTGGTCCGTCGCCCGGCGGATTGGCTCTCCCGATAAAAGGACTTAAAAAGACCCCCGGCGGGGTAGTCTCCACCGCCGCGCCCGAGCTTCTCAAACTTCAGGGCAAACATTCCATTATAAAAGAGCTTCTGCGACATAGGGAACTACAGAAGCTGAATTCTACCTACATAAGTCCTTTGCCCGGGTTGGCGGATAAAAAAGACAGAGTTCATACAAAGTTTGATCAACTCGGTACGGCAACCGGCCGTCTCTCTTCTTCAAAACCAAATATGCAGAATATTCCGGTACGCGGGGACTGGGGATTAAAAATACGGAAGGGGTTTATCGCCGAAGAGGGTTTTAAGTTTGTCGCGTTCGATTACTCCCAGATGGAGCTACGGCTTGCCGCGCACATCGCGGACGATAAAAAAATGAAAGAGTTTTTTAAAGAAGGCGCGGATATTCACAAGATGACTGCGGCGGAAGTATTCGCGATCGCTCCGGACGAGATTACAAAAGATATGCGATTCCGCGCGAAAGCCCTGAATTTTGGGGTGCTCTATGGCATGGGGGCATCCGGTTTTGCAAAAAGCGCGAATATTCCAAGGGAAGAAGCGCAGGCATTTATTGATAATTATTTCGCGCGATTCCCTTCGGTACGTAGCTATATAGAAAATACAATAGAATTTGCAAGACATAATGGTTACGTAGAGACTCTGCTGGGCAGAAAACGCTATATCCCCGAAATAACTTCTTCCCATGCCGGGCTTCGCGCTCAAGCCGAGCGCATGGCAATAAATCACCCGATACAGGGCTCGGCAGCCGACATTATCAAAATGGCAATGACAGAAATTCACTATAACCTAAAACCTAAAACCTATAACCTGTTACTTCAGATACACGACGAATTGTTGTTTGAAATAGAGGATGATAAAATAGAAGAGACATATCCTTTAATAAAAGATATAATGGAAGGTGTATATTCGCTCTCGGTGCCGTTGCGGGTCGACGTATCATATGGGCATTCATGGGGAGAGCTCAAAGTAATTAAGTAACTAAGTAATAATAATTATGGCAATTTATTCAGGTATAGGATCGAGTACAAATATTCAAGATCCGGTCGCCGCGGGAAAGGAGGCGGTTTTAAGCGCGATATCGGAGCTCGGCAAGGAGCCGCATATTATATTTGCTTTTTCTTCGGTAAAGTTTGATCAGGAAAAACTTGTTCTGGGCATGAATGAGGCCCGGGGTGACGCAACCCTTGTGGGCGGCAGCGCCGCGGGAGAGATTACCTCCTACGCGACAACATTCGAAAGTGTCATCGCAATGGCAATACACGCGGAGAACACTAAATTCACCGTGGGATACGGCGAGGGCACGGGCGCGGACAGCCACAAGGCAGGGGCCGACGCCGCAAAAGCGGTTCTCGGTGCCGCAGGCGGCAAAATAAGTCTCTTTATTATGATTCCCGAAGGGCTTACTGGAAACGGCTCTGCCATTGTGCGAGGAGTCCAGTCCGTGCTTGGCGTGAATTTTCCGCTCATGGGCGGATCTGCGGGAGATGATTATTTATTCAAAAAGACTTGGCAGTATTATAACGACAAACTTCTTACGGATTGCGTTATAGGGATTGGATTAAGCGGCGACTTCGCGTATGGCTTTGGAGTGCGCCATGGCTGGGAGCCGGTTGGTCTGCCTCTTAAAGTGACAAAATCAGAAGGCGCGGTGCTCAAAGAGCTAGACGGCAAGCCGGCGCTTAAGGTTTACCAGGATTATTTTGGAAAGGATGCCGAAGAACTGATTCGTGAGCCCATCGCGCGCATGGCCTACACGTATCCCTTGGGCATGAGCGTAGAGGGATCGAACGAGCTTCTTATCCGCGACCCCGTTATTGCAAGCGAAGAAGGGGAGATCACACTGGCTGGCGAGATTCCAGAGGGCACAACAATCCGTCTCATGATAGGCGACCGCGACAAAGCGATAGCCGCCGCAAAGGACGCTGCCCAAACCGCCCTTTCCCAGCTTGAGGGCACAAAGCCCGAGGTTATTATTATGTTCAACTGCATGGCGAGAAACCGTCTTCTTGGAGTGCGATGCCACGAAGAAAATGAAGCGGTGCAAAACGTGCTTGGGTCCGCGGCAAAGATGATTGGACTTTACACATACGGCGAGCAGGGGCCGCTTTTGGGTAAAAAGGGCACGCCCGCCTATTTCCACAACGAGACAATGACACTGCTTGTATTAGGAGAAAAATAAGGCATGGGAAGAAACAAAATTTTTCGAGTCGGCGCAATTTGTATCGGCGTAGTTATCGTTGTAGTTTTAGTATTTTTCGCAAGGATCAGGGAAAAAGAACCTATTGTCATAGGCGCGATTCTTTCTATTTCAGGGCCTACCGGTCCCACAATAGAGGGCGAAGGAGTGCGGGACGGAATGCTTCTTGCGGTCGAGGAGATAAATACCTTCGGAGGAATCAATGGATCAAAGATTGAATTGGTGATTGAAGACGCGAAAATAAACGCCGAGATCGGAAAAGAAATATTCCAAAACATGGAAGCAGGCCGCAAGCCGCTTCTATATGTATCTACGCACAGTTCTGTCTCGTCTGCGCTTGCTCCATTGGTCGAGGAAAACAATGTTGTTCTCTTTGTCGCACTAGCAACGGATCCGGGAGTCACAAAAGAAAAGGAATGGGTATTTCGCTACTGGCCGACTGCGGAGGTAGAAATGCCCGCTCTTATGACACTTCTTAAGGCAACGGGAGTAAGGAATCTCGGCGTTATTTATCTGGACGATGAATTCGGCCGATCTATCTCTAGCGGACTCGCAAGGGAAGTTGGAAAGATTGGCGGGACAGTGAGGGGAGAACCATTTTCGATACGAGAAACAGATTTCAAGGACGAGATCGCAGAACTTTCAAGTTACGAAGGTATTCTTGGAGTCGGTTTCCCCCAGCATGTGAAAGCCATATTCAAACAGCTTAGAGACGAAGACTACAAAGGGAATGTATTTTCTACGATTGCCGCCGCAGATGTCTCCTTCCATACTCTGCCCGAGGCAAATGGCGTTTACATAACAGCTCCGATTATTTACAATCCGACCTTCCTCTTTGCGCAGGGCCTCAAGGAAAAATACGAAGCCAGATTTGACAAGCCCCTCACCTATTTTGCGGCAAATGGATATGACCTCATAAAAATGCTCGCGGCTTTGCTTGAGGACGAGGAGTTTTCCCGCGAAAACGTAAAAAAGTTGCTCGAGGCCGGGTTTACGCATCCCGGCGTGCTCGGGACCGTTGATGTTGGAGAAGGAGAGCATGATATGGCCTTCCCAATACATCCGGCCCAGATTATAGACGGAACAGTGAGATACCAATACTAATTATCGTTCGTAAACATGGGGCTTTCTATAGGAGCCAAATTAATCCTCACATTTTTTTTCGTACTTTTTGTAACTGTCGCGCTTGAATTATATTTGCTTTTTACAACCCAAAGCGCCCTTCGTCAGGCAGTCGGCCAGGACTCTGTGTTTTTGGCGGGGGATACAATCGAAAGAATTGACAAAGACATTTTTCTTAAAATTGAAGGAATTCAGTTATACTCTCAAGATGTAAGTCTCAAAAGCGCTCTTGAGGAATCAAATCGGTCATTTGACGCGATGGAAAATGCCGATACATATATACTGGCAAGAGATGCCGAGTGGACTTCCGCGCCGAAAGACGCAGTTACTCCATTCATGGGAGAGCTTATTGAGGGTTCCTTGTCCGATACATTGAGACAGGAATTTATCGGTTTCTGGGATCGTAAATACGGCTATCAGATTTATGGGGAAGCGTTCGTTACAAATAAATACGGAGCGAATATAGCCCAAACCGGAAAAACTTCTGATTACCGCCAGGCAGATGAGGAATGGTGGCAGGAAGCAAAGGAAAAGGGTTTTTATGTAAGCGGATTTGAGTACGATGAAAGTGCAAGGGTGTGGAGTATGCCGATTTCTGTGCGCGTTGACGACGCCCGCGGGAATTTTCTTGGGGTTATAAAAACAGTCCCGCTCGCGAGAGAGGTAGTAAGGGAGGTAGAGCCCGCGGCGAAAAAATATGAGACAACAGAAATCCTGCTTGTAACTCCGGACGGCAAGTTAATTTATTCCACAAAAACATTCCGGGCTTTTGAGGATGTGTCAAGCAAGGAGTTTTTTGGAAATATTAAGCCGGGAAGCGGATTTTTTATCGCGGAAGGATGGGGCGGGAAAGAGAAATTGTTCGCGTACGCGCAGTCAAGTGGGTTTAGAAATTTTGAGGGACTTAAATGGATTCTTTTGGTGGGGCATGACACGGCCGAAGTATTTTCGCCCATGCGACAGCTTCAAAATACCCTCGCGATTACAAGCAGCATACTTTTTTTTATACTAGGTTTGTTGGTTTTCTTGTTGGCCCGCGCGATCTCTTCGCCGATTCGAAAACTGACTGAAGCCGCGAACTACATTGCCCGCGGGAACCTTGAGGTAAGGATTGACATAAACACAAAAGATGAAATTGGGGAGCTCGCGAGCACCTTCAACGAAATGGCGAGTAAACTGCGCCGGTCTTATCAGAATCTTGAAGGAAAAGTGCGTGCGAGAACCAAGGAACTTGAGCGGAGGATTCGGGAATTAGATAAAGTCGCGAAAGCTCTCGTGCGCAGGGACCTTGAGCTTTCACAAGTCCGCAGAAAGCAGGAGGATCAGCTTCTGGAGCTTGACAAAGCCGCGAAGGCGCTTGTAAGGAGGGATCTTGAGCTACTTAAATTGAATGATGAGCTTCAGGAAATTGACAGGGCGAAATCACATTTTGTATCAATTGCCGCTCATCAGCTGCGCACCCCTCTTTCTATAATGAAGTGGACATTTCGCATGCTTTTATCGGGCGACTTTGGGAAGCTGAATGACGAGCAGAAAGATGTTATACAAAGAGGATATGATGTAAATGAAGGCACAATAGGACTAATATCTGATTTGCTGGATGTCGCGCGTATCGAATCTGGACGGTTCGCGTATGAATTTAGCGATGTGTCGATAGAGGAAATTATCAAGTACGCGGTGGAAATGAATATGCCTCGCGCCAAGGAGAGGAAAATCGATATGAGGGCCATAAAAGGTTCCGGGGACAAAGTTCTTTTTGTGCGCGGAGACAAAACGGCTTTGCGCATAGCTTTGCAGAACCTTGTCTCCAATGCCATTAACTATACTTTACCTGGCGGAGAAGTAGAGGTAATATATAAAAAGAACGGAGCTTTTATGGAAGTGCGCGTGAAAGATACGGGGGTGGGCGTACAAAGAAATCAGATGGGGCGACTTTTTACAAAATTTTTCAGGGGCGATAATGTCATGCGCATGCAGACATCAGGGACGGGCCTCGGACTGTTTATAGCAAAGAGTATAATTTCCGCTCACAATGGAGAGATGGGCGCGGAATCCGAAGAGGGCAAGGGCAGCACATTTTGGTTTAGAATACCTATAAAGTAAAAATACATTATGCAAAAGATTCTTATTATAGAAGACGAGAAGGCGTTACTTTCAATGCTTTCCGATAAACTAATGCGCGAAGGTTATGACGTTGTGAGCGCGGAAGATGGCGAGGCGGGCATCCAAAAAGCCAAAGAGGAGAAACCAGATTTGATTCTGTTGGATATTATTATGCCCAAAATGAGCGGAATAGAAGTTTTGGAAATAATGCGCGCGGATAAAACGCTTTCCGCTATTCCCGTTATTATTATTTCAAATTCCGGTCAGCAAGTTGAGATAAAAAGAGCAAAAGCGCTCGGCGCGAGAGATTATTTAGTCAAAGCGGAATTCGACCCCCAAGAAGTTATAGAGAAAGTTCGCGCCCTGTTTGGGTCTTCAAAAAACAGCGATGATGGCTCAACCGTCCTTGTAGTGGAAGACGATCAGTTTTTGCGCGATCTTATTGTAAAAAAACTGGAGGAGGAGGGGCTCAAGACATCGCAAGCAATTGATGGCGAAGAGGGGCTCCGGCTTATTCGGGAGAATAAGCCGGACATCGTTCTTCTTGATCTGATATTGCCGGGCATTGACGGCTTCGAGGTGTTAAAGCAGGCAAAAGCTGACCCAGCAGTATCGGAAATCCCAATTGTTATTTTGTCAAATCTCGGGCAAAGAGATGATATAGATAGGGGCATTGAGCTTGGCGCAAAGGATTATTTGATTAAAGCGCACTTTACTCCGGGAGAAATTGTGCAAAAAGTTAAAGAAATTCTAGGGTGAGATTTTTAAACTTCAAAATACTAATCGTTTTTATAGTGATCCTCACTGCCCTCGGTTTTTGGGGCATATTTTTTTATCCCGATAAATTTCGCGCGAAAACCATAATTGTAGAACGCGAAGAAAAGACAGAGGAAATTCCGACGCCCGCGCCGGAATCCATAAATAACTGCGCAAACGCGGAGAGGCGCCCCATAGCTCTTATGATCGCGGAAGACCACGAGGCCAGACCGTTATACGGCATTAGTTTCGCCGATATAGTCGTTGAGATGCCGGTTGTTACGGGCTCTATCACGCGCATGATGGCGATTTTTATATGCGAGGATCCTGAAGAAATTGGGTCAATACGGTCGGCAAGACACGATTTTATCCCCCTGGCGCTTGGGTACGACGCGATTTTCGCGCATTGGGGAGGGTCGCGCTTTGCGCTGGATGAGCTCGCGGGGGGCATAGTTGATAATTTAGACGCTATGCCAAATTATTTTGACGCGTTTTATAGAAAAATAGGGATCCGGGCTCCCCATAACGGATTCACGTCAATGGCAAGAATGCTTAATGCCGCAGAGAAGTTGGGGTATAGATTGGCTACGAAGTTTGAAGGATATAAATTCTTAAATCCTAATGAGCAAATTCCAGTTTTCAGCAATGATGGAGAAACTATCGAAATAAATTATAAATATCCGTATAATGTAAGGTATGAATATAATACGAAGACAAATTCATATTTACGGTGGCGCGGGGGATTTGTAGAGATTGATAAATTGGCAAATCGGCAAGCGGACGCGAAAAATGTTGTTATAATGCGGGCAAAGTCGCGTCAGATAGGCGAAGGATACAATGACGTGGATATTCTTGGATCGGGGGAAGCTGTGGTTTATAGAAACGGAGAAGAAATAAAAGGAAGCTGGGAGAAAAAGAAAGCCGAAGATGTGTTGAGGTTTCTTGACGAGACCCGGGAAGAAATAAGTTTTGTCCCCGGTAGCATTTGGATAAATATTGTAGAGCCAAGTACAATAGTGAATTATGAATTATGAATCATGATTTTACTTCTTTATGGGCCTGATACATATAGGTCCAGTAAAAAATTGAAGGAGATTATCGCGTATTATAGAGAAGTCCACAAAAGTGGAATAAATTTAAATGTATTAAACGCCGATGAAAACGATTTTGACGCTTTCTACAATATCGTAGGAGCAGTAACTATGTTTAACGAAAAAAGGTTGATTGTATTGAAAGAATTTTTGGGATCAAAAGATTTTTCCGAACGATTTATGGCGTGGAATGGCAGGGACAGTTTGAAAGGAACAAAAGACATAATTTGTGTTTTTTGCGAACAGGACGTAGGCAAAGTCAATCCAACGTTTTCTTGGCTTGTAGATAACAGTAAAACACAGGAATTTAGGGCATTAACCGGCCGCGAGTTAAATAAATGGGCGCAAGGATTTATCAAAGAAGAGGGTATTAGGATTACGTCGGGAGCGCTTCTAAAGCTCCTTACGGCAACTAAAGGAGATTTGTGGGCTTTTCATAACGAGATAAAAAAACTCCGCTCATATGTACGGCGGGGCGTGATAACAGAGGACATTCTTGGCGTTTTCCTCCAGCCACGAAATGGGGCGCATATATTTGCTCTTACGGACGCGTTTATTTCGGGCAATAAGCCAAAAGCGTTTGAGCTGTTGCGCGCGCGTATTGAGGCAGGCGATAACGCGAATTATATATTTTTTATGGTTTCAGGCCAGTTTCGTAGGGCGGCGCAGTCACGGCGGTTTGGCGCAGAAAGAACTAAAAAAATCTACAACATTCTTGTAGATTTAGACATACGCATAAAGACTGGGAAAGTAGAGCCGCAAGCTGCCCTCGAAGAGCTTATTTTTTACTAGAGAGCTTGCGTGCAACAAGAGATTTTCGGCGCGCGGCAGTATTTTTTTTGAGAATGCCCACTTTTACCGCCTTATCAAGAGCTTTATACAAAGAAGGCAGAAGACGCTTTAGATCTTCCAGTTTCCCATCCCCAGCAAAAGACAACCCTTTTTTCATTAAGGTTTTTATTTTTGTTTTGTAGCGCAGATTATGCAATCTCCGCTTTTTATTCTGGCGCAGGGCTTTTTTTGCGGATTTAGTTATGGCCATATCTCGTACTCTGCTATGAGTTATGTAATGACCCTACCATCTTTTCTGTTTTTCCGCAATACCCCGGTATATTTTTGATTGACACTAGCGCTAGAAGGCGCCTCGCCCTAGCGTGCGATTACTTCGCAAGCTTTTTTATTTTGTCACGCAGTTTTGCGGCTCGTTCGAAATCTAATTCGCGGGCTGCTTTTCTCATTTCTTTTTCTAAATATTTAAGCGAAGCGCTAGTGATCTCGCTGGACATGTCCTCTTGTGGATTTGCCTCCACGCGCTCAACGGAGAGTTTTTCTAGGTTTTCTTCCAACGGTTTTTTAATGCTTTTGGGAATTATACCGTGTTTTTTATTGTATTCTTCCTGCGTTTTTCTTCTCCGGCTCGTCTCTTTTATGGCCCGTTTCATGGAGCGGGTAATTGTATCGGCGTACATAATTATATGCCCCTCGATATGTCTAGCAGCACGGCCCATTGTCTGGATGAGGGTTGTGTCGTTTCTCAAAAAACCCTCCTTGTCAGCGTCTAAAATCGCGACAAGAGAAACCTCGGGCAGGTCCAATCCCTCCCGAAGGAGATTGATGCCAACAACAACGTCATGCTTACCTGATCGCAAATCGCGCAGAATTTTTGGCCGTTCAAGCGTATGAATTTCGGAGTGGAGATAATATGCCTTGATATTTCTCTCTACTAAATACTCCGCGATATCTTCGGCGAGGCGTTTTGTAATTGTTGTCACGAGCACCCTTTGATTTTTTCCTGTGCGCTTTTCAATTTCTTTAATCAGATCCGCCATCTGATTTTTTGTTTTGCGGATCTCAATAGAGGGGTCAAGCAATCCCGTCGGCCGAATCAGCTGTTGGACTATACCGTTCGTATCTCGGCCCGATGATTTTTTAAGCTCGTATTCTGCGGGAGTCGCTGACACGTATATTGTCTGTCCAATCCTTTTATTGAATTCATCAAACCTCAATGGTCTATTGTCTATAGCAGAGGGCAGGCGGAAGCCGTAGTCTATGAGCGTTTGCTTGCGCGACCGATCGCCAAAATACATGCCGCGGAGTTGGGGGATCGACATATGGGACTCGTCGATAAAAGTTAAAAATTTCAATCCAGCGGGGTTGGACCCCGATGGATTGAAATTTAAGTAGTCAAGTAGCGTATACGGCGCCTCGCCCGGTTTTCGGAAATCAAGATGGCGCGAGTAGTTTTCTATACCGTGACAAAAACCGGTTTCTTCTATCATTTCAAGATCAAAGAGAGTTTTCTGCCCCAATCTTTGCGCTTCAAGGAGCTTGCCTTGTTTTTTTAAGAGAGCGAGATGGTCGTGGAGTTCGTTTCGTATGTTCGATACCGCGATTTTTTGTTTGTCGTCGGGAGTGGCCCAGAAGTGGGCGGGGAAGATACGGGTAGTTGCTTCCCCTTCGCTTATATTGGAAACTTTGTTTTGGGAGATTTCTATTACTATTTTTTTTTCTCCGGTTGTCGGATACACCTCTATGCGTTCGCCTCTGGCGCGGAATTGGCCGGGTTTGAGGTCAACTTCGTTGCGGGTATAGCCGAGAGCGACAAGATGCGCGAGTAATTCCTTCCGAGATATCGTTTGCTTAAGTGATATCTTGAGACTTAGGTTGCTGTAATCTTCCGGAGAGCCGATATTATAGATGCAGGATACGGACGCGACCACAATGACATCCGGGCGGCTTATTAGGTCTTGGGTTGTTGCATGGCGCATTTGGTCAATTTTCTGGTTTATGCGCGCGTCTTTCTCTATATATGTATTGGATTGGGGAATGTATGCTTCTGGTTGATAGTAGTCGTAGTAGCTTACAAAGTAGTGAACCGCGTTGTTGGGGAAAAACTCTTTAAACTCTCGATATAGCTGCCAAGCCAAAGTTTTATTATGCGAAATCACAAGAACTGGTCGTTGTATCTTTTCTATAACCGAAGCCATGGTGAATGTTTTCCCGGATCCCGTTACGCCCAAAAGCACCTGATCCTTTGCGCCAGACAATATTCCCTGCGTCAATTTCTCTATCGCGTACGGCTGATCGCCGGTCGGCTTGAAGCTTGATTTTAGTTTGAACCTTGACATAGTTAAAATATTGTAGCAAAAAAATGAAAAACAGCCAATATCGTGGCTGTTTTTTGTTATGTAGGATCATTTTAACTTCACGGGAACTACATATACATTCTTTACGCGAGGCACAACCTCGCTTTCAAAGTTAAAGTAGGTTTCTACATACATCAAAATCTCGTCATCTGATATGCGTTTATATGCAAACGGCACAGGGTTCCATCCCACCATCTTAATTAACCTCTTTTTTTCAATAAGTTCGGACTGTAACCCGTCGAATTTTATACTAAGCGCATTAAGAGTCATCGCGAAGTCATCGTTTACTTCTTTGCCGGTCATAAGGACTACATTATAGGGGGAGTGCTCTGCCCTCGGCAGGAAAAAGAATGAAAGGGCATGGTCCCATGAAAAGACTTGCGCGAATGAGTTCGTATTTTGGTAGAAGTCGTCTTCGGAAATATCAGCTACCCATAGGCCACCACCTTCTTCTTCAAAGCCGTAAAGAAGAGCGTAGAAGAATCTGCCATCTTCGCTGAAGAATCCGGAGTGACCGTAGAGCCGCTCGTCACCCGCAGGCGCATACGAGCTTGCGGGTAGGGGATAGCGAACTATTTTGTAGTTATCCGGGTCACTTACATCAAAAAGGTACACGGACTGCCACCTTGGGTCGGGGTTCACGAATTCTCTGTCCGGCCATCCGTCGACACTTGCAAAGAATAAATCCGGATTCCTTGGGTGCTTTTCAAACATGATATGGTCACCCGGTAGAATATATAGTATCTTACTCTCTCCGCCCTCCGTCGTCTGCATGAGCATGTTTCTTCTACCTTCTTCGGGTTCGGATGCCTTTGAAAGTATGAAGCGCAAGGTGTCTCCGTCTTCAGAGATCACCCAAACCTTGTCGCATCGGTCAACTATGTTACTAAAGCCGCGATCTCTTAATCGGGCTGTTGCCCATAGAGAAGAGTATCCAAAATACGTTATTTGTGGTGGGGAGCCCCCCTTGTTTTCAAGCGATTTCGCATCAAGCTTTTTTAGGGCCTTGTAATAAAACTCACATCCCCTTGCTAAAAGTTTTCCAGGGGGATTGCGCCAGTCGGTGCTTGGGAGGGATGTAATTTCTTCCTCGTAGGCCCTATACTCTTTGCCTATTTCGGAATCGCTCAGAAGAAAGGCCCGTGGGTCAACATGAAAGTAAGACGGCGTGATCTGGCCTGGCTTTTCGGCTTGCCATTCTTGCGGCATCTGATCGGGCACCACAAGTAGCGTGCCATCCGAAAAAACCTCGGCAACAGTCCCGCTTATTTTCTTTCCGGGAAGATACTCGAAGGTAACGGAATTACCTCCTCGCCATATGTTATTGGCTGCTACCGGGGCCGTTATTAGAGCAACAAAGAGCAACGCGACAGATATTGATCTTTTCATGCCGATCTCCTTAATTTATTTTAAAGGACAACATCCTTGTATACACCGTTGCGATAGACTTGACAAGATTTGCGCATCGGCATATGGTATATGGAATCCTTGAAAGGAAAGGGCAAGCCCGGTTAGCAGTCGCGGGTTGGGTGTCGACTCTATCCCTACGGATGCACTTTTTGTGTATCCGTTTTTGTTAAATAGGATTCAAAAGTTCTTTCCAAAATTTTAAAATAAGAAGTTTATAGGAGGATTGAATCTATGAGTAAGCAGGGGTTGGCGGCTCTGATTTTGTTTGTCTGTCTGTTTTTATTTATAGGTGCCGCATGCGGAGGTTCGGGTAAGAGCGAAATAATATCTCATCCGACATCGACACCTGTGCCGATATCGATACCTACGCCGACACCTACCGAAACATCCGTGGCGCAGGAACAAAAGCCCATAGCGCCTGATTTTACCCTCGATGGATTTAGGGCAGTTTTCCCGTTGGGAGATAGTGAAGTAACCTATCGGGGGTTAGAAAATGTAAGTCTTTCAGATTTCCGTGGCAAACTTGTGATTCTGGATTTTTGGGCGAGCTGGTGTCCTTATTGTGCTCTCCAGATGCCGCAAGTCGAAGCAGCGTACAAACAATACAAGGATAAGGGACTTGTGATTCTTGGCGTAGAGATGAACAGCGGCGTGAAAGACGTAAAGCGTTTCGTGGAGGAAAATGATATAACCTTCCCAGTATTATTAGATAAAGGGGAGGTTGCCAAGCTTTATGAAGTCCATGGTCTCCCTACTTCATTTCTTATTGCGCCGGACGGCACAATAGTGAAAAAGTTTTTAGGGGCGACTCACAACTGGAACTCTGTAGCCGGAGCAGCTCTTATAGAAAAATATCTGCCAATCACAATACTTACGCAAAATAAGGAGGTGGCGAGATGACAGGAAAGAGGATGAACATACTCGTACTTGGGTTGCTCGTAGTTCTTGTATCGGCATTTGCCCTGGCCTGCGGTACGAATAAAGCGGCGGATCAGGAAAAGTTTGACCAGCAGTTTGACGGTAGATACGATGCCGGAAAAGACAAAAGAAAGGCCGAGTTCTCTGAATGGTATAATTCTATTGAGTCGGAAAAGCGGGCAGAGCTTGCGAGGCTTACCGAAGAAATCAACGCCAAAGTACTGGCTTCCGCAAGGCCGGTTTCAGTGGATCTTGCTTTTATGACAACCCTAAAACAGCTCTTTCTAGATACGGAGGTAGATATAAGGATAAACGCGAAACGAGCTGAAGCTCAACTCGAACCCCTTACAATAGATGAGATTTATACCGATTTTCAGGAAGAAGGCATAAGCGAGATTCCCCAACCCGTTAAAACTGTCATGGAGATTTTTACGGACGGCAATGTTGGGGTACACTTGTCATCCTTCCTTACGTCTGGCCAGATGAACCTCGGATGGTTTATGGGGCAAAGCTTCGTGGGGGTACCGCCGCAGGCGTACTTCGAGATATGCAACAGCGTGCCAGTGGCCGAAGCGGATGAATTTAGGGCAACCTTTACTATGCGCGCAGACATAGGAAGCGAAGACGCGTGGAAGGAAGAAGTCCTATTCAGCGGAACCGTCCGACATCTTTGCTCAAACGAGGACAGTTACCCCAAGTTCTATGAAGAGCAGGGGATCGTTATATTCAAACGGCCCTCCATAAAACTTCTGCCAGTTCCTGCCGAGAGTGCCATTGTATTGGGTTCGGTTGACGAATTGGAAGAAGGCGACAAGCTATACTACCCCCGAATAACCGAAGATGGAATAAAGGTAGAAATAGGATTTTTTGAGGGCGTGAAAAAATTCAATCCTAATGTAGAAATAATTGAGTTTCGCGGCGCGCTCAACCCCTCAATCGATGCGGGGGCTCCAGTTTATTACATAAGTGCGGACAAGAATTTGCCGGTTAGATTGGTGGGATTTGTTACGCAGGACGAGAGTATATCCGCGGTATCCGCGGAGTTTGTGCTCACCGGCGTTCTGGAGGCTGAGCTGGTCGCCATTAAAGACTAAAACGCAAAACAGCCCATCTGCTGTTTACTAGATGGGCCCTTTATTATAGAGCATAAAAGAGTTTGTGCTCTATAAGAAGGAGAGTTCTTTTAATCAATAAATAATGAAGGGGAGAATTTATGCTTGAGCAGATGGGGGTATCATTTAGGAAATCGCGTATAGTTCAAGGCATTTGGCGGAAGAAACTGGCAAGATTTGCCCTAATTAGCATCCTTTTGTTTTATTTGGTGGGATTTGTAGGATTTTTGGACTCCCTCGGAGTGCCAATACTGCCCTATGATCCCACAGCGACTAATATAAGCGAAAGGTATATGCCTCCTTCACTTGTCCATCCTTTCGGCACAGACATATTGGGGCGGGATATAATGGTTCGCGCGATTTACGCGATGACCACGAGCTCGCTCATATCCCTAATGGCGCTTTTGGGGGGAGGTATTATTCTAAACATTACCCTTTCGCTTGTCGCCGGCTATTACGGGGGGACGCGAGACTCCGTAATTGTTAAAGTCGGAGAGACGCTTTCTGGAGTGCCAAGTCTTATTTTGATGATAGTAATTACTGCATCGATTGGCCCCTCATACAAAGAGGTTGTTGCCAAAGTTTCGGAGTTTTTGCACTGGGAATGGCTTGCAAAAAGCGGAATAGCCGAAATATTTCTTATATTTGTGGCACTTTCACTGATTGGTTGGGCCGGTAGCGTCTTTATGCTCCGCTCACGAATATCAGTTCTTCGGGAGCAGGGTTTCGTGGAGTCGTCCCGGGCGCTTGGAGCTTCGGATGTAAGGATTATGTTCTGGCATATACTGCCTAATCTTATGGGGCTTATAGTTTTGAGCCTGTCCGGGCTGCTTATAGGCGCGATCGGTACAGAAATAGGTCTTTCGTACCTTGGACTTGGGGTGAAGGCCCCCAACCCATCATTTGGAGTTATGTTTTTCAGCAATGATATATCCACCCTACAGAATCACGCGTACATTTTTATACCCCCGGCTGTAATAGTCACATGGATGTTGTTTGTCTCGTGGATGGCAGGAGATGCGTTGGTATCAATAGCAGAATCAAAAGAAATGCCACAAGGAGGTGCAGTATGAAAGAAGTAAAATGGGTTATAGGAGTTTCGGCGTTGTTGCTTATTTTGACCGTAGCTATTTCCGCGTGTGGCGGGGGAAGCTCTGCGCCGGATTCCGCACCGCAAACCAAATCGGAAGTGCCGGCGGGGCAAAAGATTTTTAGAATGAACGCGGGGAAGTACAGCACCCTTGATCCGCAAATATGCAATGATGTCGGTTGCGCGATGTATGTAGATGAGATTTATAGCGGCCTGGTCACCCTGACCCTTGTTCCTAAAGCCGAGCACGCAAAGTATGTAGAAGAACGCGGTCTGCCCATGCTTTCTGGCGAAACATTTGCCCATATGCCTTCTCTCTGGAGGGAGTGGGCGAATACTTATCTTAAACAGAACGACAGTATGGATATTGTGATTGCTCCGGATATAGCCAAAGAGATTCCCGAACCGGTTTATAATAATGACGGCACCGTATCTTATACTTTCCAGCTTCGCGAAGATGTTTACTTCCATAACGGTAAACATGTTACGGCCAACGACTTTAAATTCTCGTTTGAAAGAGCCGCTTCGCCCAACTGGCCCGATCGTTCCTCGGCCTTTACATTACCAACAGCAGACTTATATCTTTCCGACATTCTTTGCGTGCGCGAAGTGATGTTCGGGGAGAAAAACGAAGTTTGCGGCGTGGAAGTGCTTGGCGACTATGCCCTGCGGATTACAATTGATTCCCCAAAGAGTTACTTCCTCTGGAAGCTGACATACCCTACGGCCTTTGTTATAGACAAAGACAAGATTATTGATCCCACAACCGGTGAAGTGCAGAAAGAAGACTGGACTGATCCGCCAAACGGCACTGGCCCGTTCAAGGCAATCCCGGGCAACGAACAGACCAGGCTCATCGCCAACGAAAAATTCTACCTCGGCCGTCCATTTTTGGATGAGGTCATTTTAAATCATCAGGGCGGTCAGAGCACGATCTTTGCTTATGACGCCGGCGATGTAGATATAGCCGGCGTGGGTATAGATTATCTCCCAAGAGTAGTAGAGGGTAGTTCTAGCTATAGTCCAGATTTTGCCAAGCAGTATCGTTCCGGGCCATCGCTGGATGTTTTCTATGTGGTTTTAAATACGGAAAAACCGCCCTTTGATGACCCGAAAGTCCGCAGGGCCTTTGCGATGGCGGTAAATAAGGACGATCTTGAATTGATTGGCGAAGGGCTGTTTATTCCGGCGCGGGGAATAGTCCCCCCGGGAATTAATGCTTATAATCCGGACTTTAAGGGTGTATCTTTCGATCCCGAAGGGGCAAAACAACTTCTGCAGGAGTCCCGATACTGGGGGACAGATGAGCTAAAAAACGTAGAGTTATTGCGCAGCGGAAGCGGCCCACAGGCCGGACCAGTAACCGAAGCCATTCTTGATATGTGGAAAAAGCACATCGGAATAAGTGTTATTATTGATGAACCGGCTACCGGACAGGTTTATTACAACAGGATGAACGGCGGCGATTACCAGATAGCCGTTTCCGGCTGGATAGCCGACTACCCTGACGCGGAAGATTTTCTCGATTTGAAGCTTTACTGTAATCGCATAAAAGATCCAATCACGGGTCGGGAAAGATGCGAGCGGGATTATGCAAATAATCAAGCCCGCTACCACAATCCAGAGTTTGACCAGCTTATCAAAGAAGCGCGCACAGAGCGAGACCCCAAGCGCAGGATTGAGCTGTATCGCAGGGCCGAGGGAATTGCTGTAAGCGATGCGCCCTGGATCCCCCTGGTACACACGAAAAGCAGTATTGCGGTAAAACCGTATGTTTCGGGCTATTATCCTTCGCCCCTAGCGATTCCACAATTCAGGTTTATCGATATAAAACGGTAGAATAATTTATGGCCTCTAGCAAAAAAAGAGGCCTTTTTCTTTGTCGGTATTGACACAAAAGTGTGAGCGTAGTATAAGATAAGATCAAAGTTCTTTGACGAAAATATTCTAACTGGAGGCATAGCGGTGAAAAACAAAAAATGGCTCGTGGTGGGTTTTGCGGCAATAATGGTTGCTGTTGCTCTAGTAGCATGCGGTGGAGCTCCCGGGAAAGATGCGGCAAAAGTTCAAGAAAAAACTCCGCCAGCACAAGAAGCGGTTCAAGAAAATCTACTTTGTCCCCCGGACAAAATAGAAGATGTTGACTTTAGGGTTCTAAATACAGATTCCCGCCCCGCTCTCGAGCAAGGATATATGTATAAGCGCCTGCTAAACCTAAAGGGCGATGACGAATCGCGCATAGCGCGCGATGTCGCAACTGCTTTTCTGAATACCTTGAATGTACCCCTTTCCAATGTCCCCGAGTGGTTTATTGAGCTTAGGGAGGGGGCCATAGCCGAAGCAGTTCATAACGGCCAGCCGGTTGACTATGACTTTTTGAACAAGGCCTTCGCGAAATTTTTAGAAGATCCCAAGTACAGCCAGTATGCTGATCCGGAGCAGAAGTTTAAGCTGTTTGTGGCAGTAAATAACGGGCTGATTAAAGCAGTAGGAGATCCGTTTGCCTCTTATATTGCGCCGGTGGAAGTTAAACTGGGAGCAGCGGATAGTTCGGGCACTTTTTATGGTATTGGGGCCGGAATTGCTAGAAGCCAAAACAACGAATGGGAATTGGGAAATATAGGCAAGGGCGGCCCAGCGGAAAAAGCCGGCCTCAAACCCCATGATATTATTCTGAAAGTAAATGGTAAATCTGCCGAGGGGTGTACTGTCCAGAAGCTTATACTTAATGTCCGCGGACCAAAGGGGTCAAAGGTCAACTTAACCGTTGGGCGAAACAAGCAAGAGCTTGACTTTACTATTGTGCGGGATTTAATCAAGTTCGAGCTGGTTGAGTCATGGCCGGCCTTTGAGTGGCCAGATGGCAGGGGGAGCACCAATAAGACCCTTGCCCATCAGTTTCCTCTTCGCGCAAGAAGCGGAGAAGAGGTGCCGAGCATAGCATATATTAAAATACACTCATTCGAGACACAGGCGGGGATAGACTTCTACTATATCTTAAGGCAGATGCCATGGGAGCGTATTTCCGGGCTCATAATAGACCTGCGAAATAATCCTGGCGGTTCCTTGGCGGTAATTGAGGCGATGACGGGCTATTTCCTGCCGCCACAAGCCTATATTCTGTTGCGGGAGGAGGCAGGCGGCCAGCGAAAGGTCAGCAGGAATGTTCCAACCAAAGTATGTTTTTCTGACGCTGACCTATGCCTGGAGCCGAATCTTGTGCCGAAAGACTTACCGATTGTGGTGCTCATAAATAATAATTCTTTTTCAGGGTCAGAAGTAATGGGCGGAGCTTTGCAGGATCATAAGCGTGCCACGCTTGTCGGAGAAAGAAGCGGAGGCAAGGGGACTGTAAATCAATACTTCACTTTGCGCAACGGAGAATACGGAGTACTTTATCTTGCGATAGAAATTTGGAGAACTCCCAAGGGAAGACTCATTGAGCCGCTTCACGAGACAAAGGAGGGCGGCCTTGTGCCGGATGTCATTATAGAGCAGCCATTAAAGGGGTTTGCGCCAGACAACGACGAGAATATTTTCAGGGCGCTAGAAATTTTAACCGAAAGATAGGTCCCATACGACCTATAAGTCCTATGGATTTATAGGTTTTCTTTTTAAGCGCATGTGGTTGTGCGCTTAAAAGGGAAAATGTCTGAAAGGAGAAGAAAATGTCGGATACGCAAAAGTATGTTCTTTCACAAGTCTGCTGGATTTTTATTCAGCTGTTTATAATTTCCTTTGTGATTTTTGTCCTGCTGCGCGCGGCAATACCCGGCGATGCCTTGCAGGCGCGCTTTCAAAAAAGTTCAGAAAAGACGCTGGATCAGATACGTCATGAGCTCGGCTGGGATAGGAATATAGTGGTACAGTACGGTGACTATATGTTTAACTTTGTTCAGGGCGATTTTGGCGATAGCCTTCAATACGACCAAAAGACTGTTTGGGAACTGCTGAAGCCGAAGCTTTGGAAGACAATGCAGCTTTCTTTCATGGCGTTTATCATTGGTTTTCCGACAGGCATACTTTTGGGATTACTCGCCGCGCGTTGGTCAGGCACATGGAAAGACCCCGCGCTTATAGGGGGGCTGATGATTCCAAGTTCCATCCATTCTATTATCTTTGTCCAGCTTCTCATTCTAATATTCGCGGTTAAATTAGGGTTGCTGCCGGTTGGCGGCTGGGGCGGGCTATTCTCGCTAAACAGCATAATTCCGCTTATAGTTTTGGTTTTGCCCGGCCTTGCAAGTGGCGCGCGGTTCACCAGAGCAAACGCGCTCCACGTAATCAACGAAGGATATGTGCGTACTGCTTATGCGAAGGGTTTGTCTGAGCGTAGGGTTCTGCTGCGCCATGTTTTGCCAAACGCGGCTCACCCAATACTGTATCCATTAATCGTGGATTTTCCTCTGATTTTCGTTACGGGTTTTCTGTTTGTAGAAATAGAGTATGGCATACAGGGCACCGGAAGTTTTATGGTTGAGTCGCTTAGGTCGCTCGATTACAATGTAATAATGGCGACATCAATTATGATTGCCGCCGTCGTCCTTATTATGCGCCGGGTTGCTGATATAGCCATCGGCGTTTTTGACCCCAGGGTTCGCATCGGCAAAGCAAAAAGGTTTTAGAGGGGAGTAGAAGAAATGGCACTTCTTGAGGTAAAAGGACTGCGCACTTGTTTTCGCGTAAGAAATGGGATGCCTCTTGATGTGGTCAGGGGCGTTGATCTATCCGTGAACGAAGGAGAAATAGTCGGTCTTGTGGGCGAGAGTGGGAGCGGCAAAACAATAACCGCGCTTTCAATTACCCGTCTCCTTCCCTTCTCGGCATATGTAAGGTCGGGCCGGATATTATATGAAGGCAAGGATTTGCTCAAGCTGTCAAAAGATGAAATGGCTCGTATCCGCGGATCAAAAATAGCGATGATTTTTCAGGAACCGGATTTAAATCCAATAATGACTGTAGAAAGCCAGCTTAGAGAGGTCATGCCAAGAGCAACGCGCCGCGGCATGACGGAGCTCTTGGAGAGAGTTGGCATTCATGATCCCCAACAGCGCTTGAAGGGGTATCCATTTGAGTTTAGCGGCGGCATGAAACAGAGGGTTATGATTGCGATGATGGCGCTTGCAAGAGCTCCAAAACTTCTTATTGCGGATGAGCCAACAACCGCTCTTGATGTGACAGTACAGGCGCAGATTCTTGATCTGCTTGAAAAGATAGTTCGCGAAAATAACATGGGCATGCTCTTGATAACTCATAATCTTGCGCTGGTTGCAGAGCATGCTGACCGAGTCGTTGTAATGCGTGATGGCGAGATTGTGGAGAGCGACCGGTGCGGGGATTTTTTTAAAAATCCGAAGCACCCTTATTCCAGAGCTCTCCTTGAAGCGGTGCCGCGTATTGACGAGTACAGGAGTCATGCCACGCTCCCTAAAGAAAACGCGCAGACAGTGCTTGAACTGGAAAGGTTTTCCGTTGGCTTCCCTATACATAAGGGGCTAGGTGTTTTTAGGAAGCAAGTCGGCAGTGTTCATGCCGTGGACGGAGTTGATGTGTCTGTGCGCGAGGGTGAAACGCTTGGGATAATTGGCGAGAGTGGCTGCGGCAAGACCACGCTTTGTCGCGCTATACTGCGCCTTATTCCGAAGGATGATATAGAACGCGAAGGCAGAATCATGGTTTATGACAACAACGCCCCAGTTGATATATATAGCATTCCCAAGAAATCACTCAACAGATTGAGAGAAAGGGTGCAGGTTGTTTTTCAGGAAGCGCAGGATGCGTTAAATCCAAGAAGGTCCACGGGAGATCTTGTTGTTGAAGGGCTCCTAATTCATAACAAGATGCGCGCATCGGAACGCGACAGCAAAGCGAAAGAACTTTTTGAACTTGTGGGCCTTGATCCGGAGGCAATAGATCGGTTTCCTTCACAGTTTTCAAGCGGTCAGCGACAGAGAATTACGATAGCGCGGGCATTGGCACTTCAGCCGAAGATTCTGATTCTAGATGAGCCGGTTGCTTCGCTGGATGTTTTAGTGCAAAAGGAAGTCGTTGATCTGCTTCTTAGACTCAAGGAAAAATTCGGCTTAACATATATAATCGTTTCCCATGACCTCGCGCTTATAAAAGATATAGCCCAGAGGATAGCAGTGATGTATCTTGGCAAGATTGTAGAAATTGCTCCCTCCCAAGAGCTTACAGGTAATCCGCTCCATCCGTATACCCGCGCGCTTATATCCGCAGTGCCGATACCGGATCCGGTAAAAGCGAGAAGCCGCAGGAGAATAATATTAGAAGGCGAGATTCCTTCTCCCTCCAACATTCCCACCGGGTGCAGATTTCGTACACGCTGTCCGTATGCAAAAGATTTATGCGCGCGCGAGCAGCCGGAATTTCGCGAGGTAATCCCCGGCCACTTCGTGGCTTGCCATTACGCGGAAGAGATAGACGAAATATTTAAACAACGCTCCGACTAGATTCGGAGCATTTTTTATTGTATTATAAAGTCATTATGATAGCGTATCTTGAGGGTAAAATTAAATATATAGGAGATAATTTTGTAGAAGTTTTTAACGGAAACATCTCTTACAAGATTTTTTGCACCGCAAAAACGTTGGCAACGTACGCCGCCGGCCAAGAGGCCGAAATTTTTACGCATCTTCATGTGCGTGAAGATCTGCTTAATCTATATGGTTTTAAAAGCCGCGAGGAACGGGATTTTTTTGAACAGCTCATCGGCATTTCGGGCATCGGGCCAAAAGGCGCTATGGGCGTGCTTTCTGCCGGGCCGCTTGATTTGCTTAAAAAAGGCATTGCTTCGGGGGACACTTCGATATTGACTCGCGTATCAGGAATAGGGCAAAAGACCGCCCAGAGGATAATTATGGAGCTAAAAGATAAGGTGGGGGGTTTTGGGATGGGAGAAGGGGACAGCTTACGCGAGGGCGGTGATGTCATAGAAGCTCTTACCGGCCTTGGCTACACTCGTTATCAAGCCCAGCAGGCCCTTCGCGAAATACCCGAGAATATCTCCGGCGTGGAAAACAAAGTGAAGGAGGCATTGAAGCTACTCAGCAAATGACGGGGCATTTTTTGCAATCAAAAGAATGGGAAGAACTCCAGAAACGACTAGGGAGGAGAGTTTTTCCCGTGGGCGAAGCGTTGATTACAAAGCTACCATTGGTTTTCGGAAAAAGTTGTTTTTATTGTGGCGGGTGTTTAACATTAAATGTTAAGCAGGTGATTGGTTTGGCAAAAAGTGAAAACGCTGTTTTTTTAAAACTTGAGCCGATGGTAGAAGATCGGGAAGTTGCGAAAGAATTGTCAAAAGCAGGGTTTATAAGATCTACGAAAGAAGTTCAGCCGCAAAGGACGATTGTTTTGGATATAACAAAGCCAGAGGAGGAGTTGCTTGCGCAAATGCATGAAAAGACGAGATATAATGTAAGGCTTGCGAGCCGAATGCCAAATGTCAAATTCCAAATGTCAGATGCGGTTGATGGGTTTTGGGAACTGGTCCAAAAAACGGCACAGCGAGACAGGTTCAGTACTCATACAAAGGAATATTACAAAAAATTGCTTGAGTTGAATTTTGTTAAATTATTCATTGTCCAGTACGGAGAAAGGATTATCGCCGCGAATATAGTATTATTTTATGGGGAATGTGCCGTATATCTCCATGGCGCGTCAGACTACAAACACAGAAATCTAATGGCGCCGTATCTTTTGCATTGGGAGACAATAAAATACGCTAAAGAACAAGGGTATAAAAAGTATGATTTATGGGGGGTCGATGAAAAAAAGTGGCCGGGAGTTACCCGGTTTAAAAAGGGGTTTAGGGGAAGGGGAGTAGAATATGTTGGCTCGTACGATTATATTTTTCAACCGTTTTGGTATAAGCTTTACAATTTAAGAGGCGCTGTTAAGCGAATTTTTTAACATGTGGCTAATATTAGCACTTGCGGCATATATTTTTTTTGCCGCGGCAACTATCACAGATAAATATCTGCTTGCGCGGCCCTTCCCAGACGCGCGCGTATATATTTTTTATACGGGCATTTTGGGGATTTTTGTTCTGCTCCTTGCTCCATTTGGCCTCGAGGCCCCAAGCTATTTGGTTGTTTTTGTCGGGATCCTCGCGGGCATAGTAAACAGCGCCGCTTTATTTTTGTTTTTTCTTGTGCTAAAAGTTGGCGAAGTATCTCGAATCGGGATTTCGCTTGGGGGGCTTGTTCCGTTTTTTACTCTACTTTTTATATATGCATGGACCGGGGAACTCCCAAGCGCCCTTCAGTTCATGGCATTTGCGAGTCTTGTCGCCGGGAGCTTTGTGGTTATTTTCGAAAGATTTATTAATCTTGTGCATAACCTTAAAAGATTTGCGATGATCCTTGCGTCATCTTTTTTATTTGGGCTATATTTCGCTGTGGCAAAGTTTTTATTTTTGGAGCAATCTTTTATAAGCGCGATTGTCTGGATAAAAATTGGAGCCACACTTTTCGCTCTTTTTTTCTTGCTCTTTCCGTCTGTCAGGAAAACGATTTTTGAACATAGGAAAACGCTTTCTAAAAATGCCGGGTTGATACTTATTTCAAAAAATGCTGCCGGCGGACTGGGAGCATTTTTTCAGCACGTAGCGATATCGCTAGCCCGGGTTTCCGAGGTTTCGCTTGTTAACGCCCTGCAGGGCGTGCAATTTGCTCTTGTATTTTTTGCGGCGTTATTTTTAACCAAAAAGTTCCCAGGGATTATAAGGGAGGAGGTGCGTGGCGAAGCGTTGGCTGTTAAGTTTTTGGGAACAGGATTGATTGTTAGCGGGGTCGTGATTTTGGCTATTAGCTAATAAGATAAAATGATAATAAAACTTTTTAAACTTTGCGTAATATCCATCACCCTGTTCGCGATCGGAATTGTAGTAATTTTTGCCCTTTTCCCAGGCGAGTCTCCCAAAGATACAAAATTCGGCGTTACATTCTCAAGGCAACAAGCCGAGGGACTTGGACTTGACTGGCAAAAAACATATACAGATATTCTGGATGATTTGGGCGTAAAGTATGTGCGTCTCTCGGCTTATTGGACGGATATTGAATCAAAACAGGGAGAGTTTAACTTCGAAATTCTTGATTGGCAGATACGGGAAGCAAAGAAAAGAGACGCAAAAGTTTTGCTTGCAATAGGCCGCAAGCTTCCCCGTTGGCCGGAGTGTCATATGCCAGAATGGGCGTCTGGGCTTGGCCGTAACGAGCAGAATGAAGCAGTGCTTGATATGCTGGGGCAGGTTATCGCGCGCTATAAAAACGAAAGCGCTATTTGGGCGTGGCAGGTGGAGAACGAGCCGCTGTTCCCGTTTGGAATTTGTCCACGTCAGGATAGGGAGTTTTTTGAAGAAGAAGTTTTGTTTCTAAGATCGTTGGACTCGTCGCGTCCTATTGTCACAACAGACAGCGGGGAGTTAAGTTTTTGGCTGGCAGTCGGTTCTCAAGGAGATATATTCGGGACAACGATGTATAAAATTGTGCCATGGAGGCTGGTCGGCTTCATAAGCTACGACTTTCTTCCCCCGGCTTTTTATCGCAAGAAAACGGCCATACTCAAAAAACTTTTACCAAATTTAGACGATGTAATAGTCGTAGAGTTGCAGGCAGAGCCCTGGACGGCCGGTATGCCCATAAATACAGATACTTTAGACAGGCAATTTAGCAGATTCGGCATAGAGCGTTTTCAAAAACATATCAAGTACGCCAAAAGTGTCGGTTATTCCCAAACCTATCTTTGGGGCGTAGAATGGTGGGTATGGCTCAAAGAAGAGGCGGGACACCCGGAGTTTTGGGAGGAGGCGAAGAGATTATTTAAATAATTTTAGCATTTTAGGACATGAAAGATATGATAAAAAAGCTAGTGCCGGAGGGGCTCGTTGGTTTCTATCACCAATTCTGGCCGCTTTTCGGTGCGGTGATTTATCGTTTTCCTGCCTATTCGGCAGGCAGGCCGTCCAAAAAAATAAAAGTTATTGGGGTAACCGGGACGAATGGGAAGACCACGGTAGTGCATTTGGCTACTGAAATATTAGAGAAAGCCGGCCATAGGGTCGCTTCTATCTCGTCGCTTAGGTTTAAGATAGGGAAGAAAGAGTGGAAGAACGAGCTTAAGATGACAATGCCCGGACGCATTAAGATACAAAAGTTTTTGCGTCAAGCGGTAAACGCGGGGTGCGAGTATGTTGTGATGGAAGTGACTTCAGAGGGCATTAAACAATATAGGCATAAATTTATAGATTTTGATGTCGCGGTGTTTACGAATTTAACGCCCGAACACCTAGAGCGGCATGGCGGTTTTGAAAATTACAAAAAAGCAAAGGGCGAGTTGTTCAGGGCGGCAGGGGCTTGCGTGATAAACTCGGATGACGCAAACGCAATATATTTCTCAAATCTTTGCAAGGGCAAAAAATATGGATATAGCGCAAGGTCCAATAATATGGACCTCAAGCTATCTATGCCGGGCGAGTTTAACCTGGCGAACGCCTTGGCTGCGGCTTATGTGGGACTGTCGCAGGGGGTAGATATCGCAATCATCAAAAGGGCGTTAGAGAAGTTCGAAGGAGTGCCCGGGAGAATGGAGGTTGTTGTCAAAGAGCCGTTTACGGTTATTGTGGACTATGCCCATACCCCAGACGCGCTAGAAAAAGTGTACAAAACGATTAAGGCCAATGATCGGTTGATATGCGTTCTTGGTGCCGCTGGTGGAGGCAGGGATAAGTGGAAAAGACCGCAAATGGGTAAGATCGCAGCGCGCTATTGCGATGAGATTATACTTACCAACGAAGATCCATACGAAGAAGATCCGGGTTCCATTTTAGACCAAATTGAATCTGGACTTTTAAAAGTTCAGAATTGTTATAGAATTCTTGATCGCAAAGAGGCGATAAAAAAAGCCCTGCAGGATGCAAGGCGGGGCGACACTGTAATAATAACTGGCAAGGGCGCGGAGCCATGGCTTGTGACCAAGGAAGGCAAAATACCATGGGATGACAGGGAGGTGGTCAGATCCCTCAACCCGATGCCTAAGCCACAACTTTGATTTTTCTCTCCCTCTCTTTTATAAGCTTCGGGATTCTGATAGTCAGAACACCATCCCTAAGGGATGCCTCGGCTTTGTCGCTGTCCACTTCCGTGGGAAGAATTATAGACCTCGAGAATGTCCCCCAGTAACATTCCTGATATAGATAATTTTCGCCTTTTACTTTTTCTTCGTTGTGCCTTGACCCCCTTATATTTACAGTACTGTCTTCAATCCCAATATCTAGCTCGTCAGGCTTCGCGCCCGCTATTGTGGATTTTATAACAATTTCAGAGGGGGTCTCGTACACATCTATGGCGAGCTGACCCTCGGGTATATTAGATTCGTTTTCCCCCGGTTCCCTTTTTGAGTATATGTTTATTGGGGATTCATTTGTTTTGTATGATTTCGACTCAATTTTTTTCCCTGCGGTCTGAGTTTTGGCAAGCTGTGCTATTGTGTATGGTCTTTCCTCCTCCTCGGGTTCTGGGGAGGATTCCTCTTCCTCCTCGACATCTAGGGCTTCCCCTACTTCGCTTTCGTTGCCTTCTTGGTTCTCCTCATTTTTTTCGGCCCCTGCGGATTCGTCAATTTTTTCCTCCGGGGTTTCTTCGTTCGCGGAGTCATCATTGAAAATATCATCCTCCCCCCCCATCTTAAATGAGCTCGTAAGTTTTTTGAAAAAATTTGGCATATTATTTTATTTTAGTTGTAGATTTAATTTTTGAAAGATTTGTGAAAAACATAGAGATTAGCACAGCCGCAGAGATTAGCATCAGTGCCACAACAAATATAAAATAAAATTGATCCTCCATGTATATTATAAGTATATTATAAAACCCATGCAATAGTATGGCAAGCGTAAAACCTGGGATAAGTGCCGAAAACTTTTTTGACGACCTGAACAAAGATATGGCGAGATAATACCCGATTATTGCCGAGGCAAGAGCGTGCAAGAGTGTGGCCCCCACAAATCTAGAGAAAGCTATTCCAAGGGTATCAAGGAAGTTTTTGTCAAATAGCGGGGCCAAAAGGAAAATATTTTCTATCGCGGCAAAGCCGAGTGCCGCAATGATCATATATATCATAGCGTCCGTTGGCTCATCAAGCTGGTTTGTCCTTTTGATAACTCTGAAATATACAACGAGATACTTAAGAATCTCTTCAGTAGCGGCAACGCCCGCGAAATACAATATAAATATGTATGGCAAGCGGGGCAGAGAAATCGCGCGAAGAGCTTCTATCGTCGTGTTTTCAATAAGTATCGCGGGAAAAGCGATAAGCATGCCCCAGATAAACACGCTTATTACCATTGTTTTGGGTTCGGGGTGCTTGTCTTTGTGAAGATACCAAAGAAGCCAGATGAGACTGGGGATAAGAGCAAGGGGAATGTAGATTAGGTACTGCATTTATTGTTTGGGCCCGCCTCGACTCGCCCTGGCGAGGCTGGGCCAGTATTCTACTAAAAGCATAGACTTTTTCTTTAACGGCAATGTTTGATAAATTTCCTCTGTGATAAATGGAATAAAGGGATGCAATAATTTCAAAGTTTCGACAAGCACAAATACAAGAACCTTTTCGTTTTTTTGTTTTTTGCTTTTTTCTATGTACACATCAGCAAAGTCATGCCAGACAAAGTCATACAACGCATGTGCCGCCTGCCCAAATTTGTATTTTTCAATATTTTTATCGACAACTCCAGTGGTTCTTTTTAGTTTCGCCAATATTTTTTTATCATTTTGGGATTTGTCTCCCTGCGGGAGATCCCCCGTAGGGGGAGAGTCGGGAATTTGAAGCAAGATATAGCGCGCTATATTCCAGAGTTTGTTGCAAAACTTTCTTCCCGCAACTATATGATCCTCCGCGAATCTGATATCTTGTCCTCCCATCGCTTGGTATATCATGCCAAAGCGGGTGGCATCCGCGCCATATTTTTCTATAAGGAGAAGCGGATCAACTCCTGTGCCGAGCGACTTTGACATTCTCTGTCCTGTATTCGTAAGTACTGTCGCGTGAATAATTACGTCGCTGAACGGCTTTTTGCCAAGAAACTCATAAGAAGAAAAAATCATTCTTGTCACCCACAAGTTTATTATACCCCTATCTGTTATCATCACTTGCGTTGGATAAAAAACCCCAAGATCTTTAGCGTCTTTCCGGGGCCATCCAAGAGCGGCAAACGGCCAAAGCGCGCTCGAAAACCACGTGTCCAGCACATCCTCGACTCCTTCTAGCGGTATTTTATGTCCCCACCAAAGCTGCCGTGAAATGTTCCAATCCTTAATATTTTTTAGCCAATCCAGATAAACTTTTTCCCAGCGCTTCGGAACAAATTTTATCTCTCCGCTTTTCACGGCTTTTATCGCGGTTTTGGCAAGGTCGGCCATTTTCAGAAACCATTGTTCGCTCGCGAGCGGCTCAATTGTGGAGTTGCATCTAGCGCAGTGGGGAACTTGGTGAGTAAAATCTTCTTCTTTCTCAAGCAAACCTTGCGCGCGAATCTCCGCGATAACTTTTTCGCGGCACTCTCTTATATTGAGGCCGTTGCATATTGCTCCCGCCTCTTTGGTCATTCGGCCCATCTCGTTTATTATTTTATATTGCGGCAACTTGTGTCTTTGCGCTATTTCCCAGTCGTTAAAATCGTGAAGAGGCGTTACTTTTACCGCGCCGGTGCCAAATTTGGGGTCAACTGCCTCATCGGCAATTATTGGAATTTCCCGATTTTGAATGGGCAGAATAACAGTTTGGCCGATTAAATCCTTATATCGTTCATCCTTGGGGTTCACAGCCACCGCTGCGTCCCCAAGCATGGTTTCGGGGCGAGTTGTGGCGACAACTATAAACTTAGGGGGGGTTATGTTTTTTATGGGATATCTAATAAACCAAAGTTTCCCCTTCTCTTCCTTGTGCTCCAGCTCCAAATCCGAAATCGAAGTGCCGCACCGTACGCACCAGTTTACAACCCTCAATCCCTTATAAATCCAGCCCTTTTTGTAGTAATGCTCAAATGCCGCATCCACCGCCGTCATATAATCCTTGTCCATGGTAAATCGCAAGCGCGACCAGTCGCAGGA
>JBASTI010000019.1:0-15221 GCA_049274815.1 Candidatus Spechtbacterales bacterium
CTTAAGCAACAAGCTGGGGAGTATAAGGCGGCGGCAACAGATGCCCACGCGGCGGCAAAAAGTTTAGAGAGCTTAGTCATTGATTTCAATCTGCAGATTCGGCTCATAGAAAACGATATCGCGATAAATCAGAAGGAAGTATCCTCTGTCGGGCTTAAGGTACGTCAGACTGAACTTGCGATACAGGCGAAGGAAACCGGAATAGAACGTACGCGCCGCTATATCGGGGCAGTGCTTAGGGAAATATATGAAAGCGATGGCGAGGAAATTGTCGAACTTTTATTCCAATACCAAAATTTTTCTGACTTTTTTAATCAGGTTGAATACCGCGAGATGCTACAGCGGGATCTCAAATCCCGCCTTGAAGAAATAAAGCTACTCAAAAGTAAACTTGAGCAGGAAAAAATTGGGCTTGATTCTAAGCGCGAGGAACTCGGCGGGCTTATGCGGGAGCTCGAAAATCGAAATAGCATACTCGACGATCAGAAAAAAAAGAAGGAGGGGATTCTGAAAGAAACGCGCAACGAAGAATGGCGCTATAAGGAACTTTTGAAAACTACGCGAGAAAAGCAGGACGCTATACAGCGAGAGATATTTGACCTGGAAGACAAACTGCGGCAGGCAATTGACTCGGCAAGCATACCCACGCGAAGACCTGGAGTGCTTGAATGGCCGGCAGAAGGACTTCTTACGCAGAATTATGGTTGCACAAAATTCGCCAAAATCTCCGCCGCGTATCCGACATGTTTCCACAATGGCATAGATATTGCAGCGAGTTATGGTACAATAGTAGTAGCGGCGCGAGGTGGTAGAGTAATCGATTTGCAGAATGCTCCCTATGCGTATGGCAAATGGATCGCGGTTGAACACGACAATGGTTTAGTTACGTTGTACGCGCATCTATCCCTACAATCCGTGAGCGTAGGACGGGAAGTAAATAAAGGGGACGTGATTGGCTATATGGGCTCAACAGGATATTCAACCGGCTCGCACCTTCATTTTACGGTTTACGCGCCAAGCACTTTTTCCACGAAACCAAGCGAAATAGCGGGCACGCTTCCGATAGGCGCGACACTAAATCCATTTGATTACCTACCATAAATTATTATTAGTATAATATCTCGTCATGAAAAAAATTCTATTCATAATTATTGCTATCGCGATTGCCGCCCTATTTTTGGTCCCAGAATCCATGATAGGGGAGTATAAGGGCCTACTTAAGATAAAGTACGGCCTCAAGGATGCGGCCATAACGGCAAAGAATATTGTTACTTCGTTTGCAAGGACGGGCGAAAAGCCCAAAGAACTGGATGCGCTGGAGAAATCCGCCACAGAAAAGTTGAAAGAAGGAGCGAAGGACGCGCTAAAGGAGGGGGCAAAGGAAACGATAGATGGGCTCTAAGTCCCGCATAAAAGTTCGCATAATTATACTTAATAGTCATTGTATACCGAATTTCTATGCAGAAAAGCGCAAAGCCACTCCCCCGTCATATTCCCGATTTTTTGGATTGGCTGGATGTTGAAAAGGGACTATCCTCGAAAACTCAGGAAAATTATTCCCGATTCTTAAAACGATTCATAGGTTGGCTGTCAGTAAATAATCTGTCCGATCTTACACCACATAATCTAACATCCGAGCATATTTGGAAGTATCGCGTCTTTCTTTCGCGGCACCATCGCGCGCACTCCCCCGCCGGGCTCAAAAAATCAACACAAAATTACTACTTGATAGCGCTTCGTTCTCTTTTAAATTATTTTGCCGAACGCGACATACTCTCGCTTCCCGCGGAAAAAATTAAGCTCGCGAGGAATAAAGCTGATAAGCAGGTACGGTTTCTTACGCTTGAGCAGCTGGAAAAATTATTCGCGGTTCCAAATACCTCCACTTTGCAGGGGTTACGCGACAGAGCCATAGTAGAAGTTTTTTTCTCCACGGGCATGCGAATTGCCGAGCTTACGGCCCTTGATCGCGAACAAATAAAAATACCCAAAGACGGCAAGGCGCTGGAGCTTGGAATAGTTGGGAAAGGCGGACGGACTCGTACAGTATATTTTTCAGAGCGCGCATTGTCCTGGATGCGAAAATATCTCGAAAGTCGTTTGGATCAAGATAAGGCGCTATTCGTAAATTATAGGCGTAGAAAAGATGCGCCATTTCGGCTCTCCCCTCGTTCCATAGAAAAAATGATAAAAAAATATGCCCTCCTTGCCGGCCTGCCCATTACAACCACCCCTCACGTGATGCGCCATTCTTTCGCGACAGATCTTTTAAGTCAAGGCGTAGATATACGGATTCTTCAAGAATTTTTGGGCCATAAAAGTATAGCCGCGACAGAAATATACGCGCATGTTACCAGCAAACGACTTCGTGAGATTCACCAAAAATTTCATGGAGGAAAAAGTATCAAAAACTAAATTTACCGCACCGGCAACTCCACATAAAATCTGCTACCCTTTTGCAAGCCCTCGCTTTCAGCCCATATCCTGCCGTTATGGGCCTTTATCATGCTTGCCGCGACATAGAGGCCAAGGCCCATTCCTTCCACATTGCTCCTCTGTCCCCCGGCGCCCTGCGAAAACTGGCTAAATAAGTTTTCCATATCTTCCCGAGTCATCCCAATGCCGGTATCAAGAATCGTTATTCTAACGCGATTCAATTCTCTCAAATAAATAAGCCGAATATTTACATGGCCCTTGTTCGTATAGTGTAAGGCGTTATCAATTAAGTTTAGAATAACTTGTTCTAACTTTTCAGCGTCGGCGCGAATGGGGGGTATATCCTCGGACGGCTTTTCCCAGTTGAGCGCAATCCCCTTTTGCTCCGCTTGCAGACGCACCGTCGAAATAATACCTTCAATAATCGCGATAATATTTGTATCCTTAAAATTATATTGCAGTTTTCCGCGCTCGATCCTGGAAATGTTTAAAATATCGTTCACAAGCCGTATCATGCTTTCATTCGTTAGATACGCCTTATTAAGCCAATCCGTTCGATTTTCGGGCGACCCACTCCCCTCTTTTATCATGGAAATAAAACCCTTTGTTGCGGTGAGGGGCGTGCGGAGCTGATGCGATACTATAGAAACAAAATCAGATTTTGCCTTGGATAATCGCTCGAGCTCTCTAATCTCGCGAAGCGTGCCGCGGATGAGAAAAATGCCAAAGATTAAGATGAGTACAAATATGCTGATTCGCGTGATAAATTCATCGGGAGAAGAAGAAAGAATGGTATCGGCGGATATGACTACGAGTATAAGCGCGGTGAACAGTTCCGTCGTTACGACGCGTACATTCAGCAAGTGATGCCTTATGATTGAATATGCGAATAGGACCACCATGATAATCGTAAGTGGCGGTCCCAGCCAAAAAGGTTGAAATATGTTAACCCACGGCAGGAAAAGATTGGTTGCTGTGGCGCCGGTGGCGCTTAGAATGATTCCGATAAGCACATAGCGAAGTTGAACCCTGCGAAGACCTTTTTCATTTCGCAATTTTTTGAATAAGATTATAATTCCCGCAGTAAAGAACGAAACGATATATGCCGCGTAAAGCGCGTAGGCGGGCCCAAAGGTAATCGCCTTATGATCTACCCCAGGCGCCTGATATGTGCCCTGAAGTAATGCTCCGGGCCACACTACAATTCCTACGATAAGGAGGTTGCTTAAAAGAATGGAGTATTGCGCAAACTTTGGTATTTGCGCAAATGTGCGAAAGGATAGAAAACTGTAGGCAAAAAGGAAGAAGTTACTTGCGATAAGAGAGGCGCTTACATATATTACATTTATAAAAAGATTTTCAAGTAGGGGTAATTTTGTGATTTCCCAGGCGACTATAGCACCTGACCAAAGCGCGATAAAAATAGTAATAGAAAAAAAGAGAACATTAGATATGTCGTTCCTTGCGCGGATGTACACTAAAAGTCCAAGCCCAAAATTTATGAGCCCAGTTATGATGAGTGCGGGAATCTGTATGTCAGCTGCCATATAAGATTTATATTATTGGCTCGCCAAAGCTTCTAAATGACGCGATAGTAAAATTATATTTGACAGCAAGTTGCCATATTTTTTTGGCATCATCCACTTGTACCTTTCCTATAGAAAAGTTCTGAAAATTTCCTTCGAGCGTAAGTAGAATTGTTTCTGCGACGCAGGCGAAGACGGATTGGCCCTCCAAACCAAATATAGGACTTGGTTTGATATCGGGGATCGTCACGATTCCCCCATCAATTACGCGGACATCCTTTCGGTTTATTTTCACATCACGCGAAACATTTCGCGGCTGTGTTATATCATATACGATGGCCCCTTGCCTTAGATGTTTTGAGGTAATAAAGGCGTCTGGCGCATTTGTCCCCACAATAACAAAATCGGCTTCGACGACCCTGGCGAGATTTGTTGTTATTGATACATCTTTATGATAGTGTATAGAAATGTGCTTACGCGATTCTTCGAGGTTCGCACGTGTTTTTCCCACAAGAAGGAGATTTTGCGCTCCGTTTTGCACAAGGAGCAATGTTACGGCACGACCGACCGACCCTGTTGCGCCGATGATTGCGATGCGTATTTTTAACAAGTCCTTGTCGTAGCGCGCCGCAAGATTTTTTACTGCTTCATATGTTACGGCCGCAGTTAGGGAGTTCCCGTTTGTTATCGCGATACCAACCTTACCCACAAGGTCTTCCCCGCCCCTTGTTATTGAAGAAGTAAGTGCGCCCAAGCCAACTATTTTTGCGCCGTATTTTTGGGATAATTTGAGCGCATGCCTAATTTTTTCATACGCGAGTTCCGGATCGCTTAGGATTTGAGAAGAAACTAGAGGAATAGATATAATATACCCTTTTACGCGCGTGCCCACTAGTATCTCCCCTACTTTCATTGGAGGAAGCATGCGTAACACCCATTCCGTTATGAGCTTTGGCAAACATCGAAAGATCGGGTATTTTGCGTACACGTCATAAAGGTTTCGGGGGTGTACAATAAATGCGAATTTTGCCGTAGTCGGATTTTGCATATTTATTTACATTTATTCATACAAGTTCACCTATTTTGTACATAATGATTTCCGTAGCATCATTGAGATGATTAACATTATCTGCGTCGTTCAAATTCGGGGGAAGAAGAAACGGTTGGCCTATGTAAACGGTAACCTTTCGTTTGCGTGAGAAAAAAGTTTTGAGAGAAAATCCTCTGGCCCCCTCGATTTTGCATGGGAGAATAGGGGAAGAGGTAGCTATCGCCAAATACGCGGCTCCCCTTCTGCCTTTTCGGGGCCTGCCCAAATGTCGTCTTCTGCCCTCAGGAAAAATTCCGACAGTCTGCCCGTTACGGAGAAAGCTTACTGCGGGTAGGAGTGTTCTTTCAAGCCCCACTCGCCCTTTCACACTGAAACATCCATAAATTCGTACAAACAACGCGGTATGAAAATACCAAAAAAACTTTTGGTATGTCGCAAATCGTATGGGGAATATCGGAGAAAAAATAGGAAATATTCCAGAGAGAAGAAAAGGATCAAGCCAGCTCGAATGATTCGCCGCTATAATAAGCGGGCCTTTCAAATTTCTAACGTTACGATTTTGGTAAATAATTTGATAATGAAGAAAAAATTTGGATACCAAGTGCCACGGTATCCACGTAATGTTATATGCGATTTTCGCTATCCAGTAGGATGTCATAAACGCCTGCGCATCCTGCGCAATGTCTCAAATATATAATTTGGCCAATATCTCCATGAAAGAGGCAGATCCTGCGCGTGGAGGTAGTTAGTTTGGAATCCTCCAAAACCCTTCTTAAATAGAGTTATGCCCTGCCAGGGATGGCTGGCTGGAGCGTCCTCTCTGACAATTCCCCAAAAGTTGTAAAACTTATGGCCTCGGCGTTTTGCTTCGCGAATTGCTTCCCATTGAAGTAAGTAGGCGGCGGGAATTTTGCTGGGAATACTTGCTCCGTGATGGTAAAAAGCACTATTGCCATAAAAAATTATTATGGCTGAAGCAATCGCTTTTCCATCATACCATGCCGTGAAGATTTGCGCGTTGGCAGATTCGCTAAATATTCTAACCTGTTTTTTAATAAATGTCAAGGAAAAAGGGGTGAAATTATGTTTTTTTACGGTCTCCTTATACAAATCATAAAATATATCAACATCCGCATCGCTTGTTCCGGTTTTTATTTCCACCCCATCCCCTATAGCTCGCCTGATTAAATTCCGCGTAGTTTTGCGCGTGCCCATTAAGAGCTTTTCTTCATTCGAGTTTAAATCAAGCGTCCAGGTTGTTTCGGCATGCATATGTATCGGCGCCGGCCGAAAACCGAACTGTTTGAACAAATTTTTGTTTTCATCAGTGTCTTTGAGGAGCGGACTAATGCGTATAAAGCTGACTTTTTCGATTCTTGCAATTTCCTTAAACTTTTTTACGAATTGGTTAAGAATTTCCTCGCTTTCGGCGAAAATTGTGCCGTGCGGCACAAACAAAAAATTCCCTCTTCTTGCGTGGACTTTTATCACTAAGGCAACGGCGACTAAACTACCGCCCCTGCCTGCCGGCAGGCAGGCCCCTTCCCCTCCTTCGTAAGGAGGGGAAAATGCTCCAAACCGCCACACTCTCTCCCCCATCGCGTCATTAAACTCCCCCCACGCGAAGGAGTGGAGGAAGGTATGGTCCGGCCGGGAAGTGACAAAGCTGTCCCAGAGTTCTTTATTATTTATTTCCCGAATATTCATTGAGAAATTTAATCACCTGCCGCGCATCGTTCCTGGAAATGTTTATATGCGTCGGCAAATTTATACTTTCGCGGGCGGCGCGCTCGGCATTGGGGCAGGATCCCTGGGTGTATTTCATTTTTTCAAAATTCGTGCCAACAGGGTCAATCACATTTTTATACCAATCGCCCAGCAAAATGTGTTTCTTTTTTGCAGCTCGGATAATTTCCCGTGCGTTTGAGCGAAGAATATTGAAGCGAAGATATATAGCGCCGTCCAATTTTGGGGGTGATTTAAGCTTACAACAATATAATTCCGCAATCTCTCTTCTATGGGCATTATACATCTCAAGCTTATTGAGCTGATGCAGGGCGAGTTCCGCAAGGGCTTCGGGCATTCGCGCCGGAAACATATTTGGCCTTTCTCCCATCCGTTCTTTTTGGCTCACCGCTAGCCCCACCCCTCTAACGATCCGCAAGAAAGCCAATAAATATTTTCCGAAAATATAGTAAGTCGGAATGATTACCGAGAAAAGTACTGGGTGCAAAAGCTGTTTTAATACCCACCAGCGCGAAGGATATGGGAAATCGTTATCTCTATCCCCTATTTTTTGTGCCCACTGTTCACTGTTTGTTGTAATCATCCCTCCCCATACTGATGAGATCACCTTATCGCGCCCGAAACTAAAAAATGCTATGTCTCCAAAGGTTCCCACCAATTTTCCGTTGTATAAGGCGCCCAGAGCATGCGCACAATCCTCGATTACAATCAAATTATGCCGCCTTGCAATTTCCAAAATTTTGTCCAACTGCGCGGGAACACCGAAGGTATGTTGTATAATTACAGCACGGCTTTTATTATTTATTTTTTTTTGAAGGTCCTCGGGGTCAATATTGAGTGATTCGTCTATATCAACATACACCGGCGTTCCGCCAGCCCAGAGAACAGGGTTTGGCACGGCATTACAGGTGAACGCCTGCAGCAGCACCTCGTCGTTTTCTTTCATATCAAAAACCCGTAATATTGTATAAAGCGCAGACCGACCGGAATTGAAACTAAGGGCGTACTTTGCGGGAAGATACTCCCTGAAGTTTTGCTCGAGTTTTCCGAGGTAGCCCCCCGACCTTGCTCGGTGTAGTAAAAATCTTACCAAGATTTTTACTACTAGCCAAACATCATCCTTCTGGACGTTTGGCGAAAGCGAAATAGAAATTGGTTTAAATATGCGCATTACTAAATTGTGATTGCCGATTTTACGATTTCTGGCACGCGATTTTCTAAAAGTACAATATCTCCTTCCTTGAGATTTTTTTTAAGCTTCGCGATTAGTGCCGCGGAGTCCGGCATTATAAGAACATCGGTATTTGGGGCATTTTTGCGAATTTCGCGGGAAAAATCCAAAGAAGTAAGTATGCAAACATCACATACCTTGTCGATTTTCAGCGCGAGTTTCCTATGGATATCCGCGGCGCTCGCGGCAAGTTCAATTAAGGGAAGCATAATCAATATCTTTTTGTTTCCTTTGAGGGTATCCAACACCTCAAGCGCGGCCACGACCCCGCGAGGGTTAGCCGAGTAGGTATCGTCAATAATCGTAGAACCGTTGATGCCGGGTTTTATCGTAAGCGTGTGCGGTGGGACTTTTAGGGTTTTTACACGTTTTTTTATTTCTTCCAAAGTCATACCGAGGGCATCAGCCGCAAGCGTGGCTCCCAGAATATTCAGCACATTATGCCTCCCAAGTACGTCAGTTTCAAATAATTCTCTGTTTTCCTTCAGCTTTACCTGGAAGCGCATGCCATCTTTTGTAAAGTCGATTTTTTCCGCAGTTACATCCGGCTTTGCGGAGACACTGAAGCTTCTTAGCGAGTACATCCGCTTTGGCATAGATGTTTTTTCATAAAGCGCCCGGGTATAATCATTTTCCCCGTTAAATATGGCGAGGCCATTTACGGGTAATGACTCAATAAGCTCGTATTTTGCGCGGGCTGTTTTATCAAGCGATCCGAACAGCGATAGGTGTTGTTCATTTATTCCAGATAAAATTCCAATCTGCGGCTGCACGATATCGCATATTTTTTTAATTTCGCCCGCTTTATACGCGCCCATTTCCACAATAAATACATCGTGGTCAGGATTTAATTTATCAAGAAGGCATTGGGCAATGCCAATTTCGCTATTTTGGTTTTCAGCAGTTTTAAGCACTTTTAACTTCTCGGAAAGCATATGCGCAAGATACTCCTTTATGCTTGTTTTTCCGTAGCTTCCGGTGATCCCGATGACCAAAACGTTTTTTAATGTTTCCCGTTTTATTTTGGCTTTCGCGAGTATTTTATTTTTTAAAATATCGCTTGGGAAGCGAAGCGCGCCAACTGCCGCAGCGACAATCAGGGGAAGAAAAACGTCAAGAAAAATAGCAGTAAACAGAAAGGTGACGGGCGCGCCCTTATAGTATGTCAAAAAACTTGTTATCACGAGCGGCACCATGGAGATTCCGCAAATAAGCAGGGCTTTTTTTGTAAAAATCGGTTCTCTGATCTTCTTTTTATAAGCGGTGTAGGCGCTTCTGCCCCCGAGTATTACATAGAAGGCACTAACTATTATTTGGTAAAAAAATTGCCACACCCCCAAGAAAAGTAATGCGGAGGCGAAAAGGATCGCGATTTTTCCCAAATATAGTTTATTTAAGAAAATCTGCCTTGCGCTTTTCAGCTCAAAATGCGCGCGCATCCGATCTAGGCGGTATTCCTTTAGCTGCCAAAGATAAACCCAAAACAAAACATCACGTGATATCTTAATAAGCCACAGTATGAAAATTATGAATAAAATTATTTTCATAGTCGTTCGCTCCCTTAGGGTAAGGAAGGATTGGGATGAGTTATGAATTCAACAACTTTTTGGGCTATCTCGCGCGGTTTTTTAAAATTTAAATCGTGCCCGACTCCCGTGAAGATATATAATTTAGAATCCGAAATTTTATCGTGAATTATCCTGGCGTCTTCAAGGGGGGTTAGGACATCGCTGTCCCCCCACAGTATAAGAGTGGGCGTTTGGATTTTTCCGAGTTTCGGCGCTACATCATCTCCTAAAACAAGCCGCATTGTTTCTTTCATCAGCGGAGACGCCCGGTAATAGTCGTGTTCGCCCGAAAGCTTATACCAAATTTTCCGCACAAGTGGACGCAGGAGAACAAGGGGTAGCAGAGAGAATATCAGATTACCGATTTTCGTCGCGAGTAAAAATACACGGACTTTTAATCTTTTTCGCTTAATAATTCTTGCCGCAGCCATCAATATCAGTTTTTGTAGGTCGCCAGGATATTTTGCCGCGTATGTGATTGCGATTTGCCCTCCGAACGAGTGACCCGCGAGGACAAATTTGGTAATCCCAAGTTCTCGCGCCAATGCCTTGATAAAATCTAGGTATTCAGCGCAGCCCCAAGCATGAGGAGGTTCCGGAGTTTCTCCAAATCCCGGCAAATCCGGAATAAAGACCTTCATGCCTCCTTCCTCTAACGCTGACGCAACATTGGTCCAAGAATCAATAGACCCTCCCCATCCATGTAGAATAATGAGGGGGATTTCGCTTTGCCCGCGCGTTTCAAGGTACCGGACATTAAGCCCCATTATGTATTTGGTTTTGAGATCCATACCGCCAGATTATCACAAAAAAAGCCGTTTTGCAACGGCTATCCCTCTTTAGTAAAATCCAAACCTGTCTCCAATTATAGATACCCCCACATCTGCAGCTTATCGCTATCTTCAAACCATCGCGTGCCTATATCTACGCGATAGAACATATCTTGCGCCACTACGTTATTAACCCGAGCATATACTTTTCGGCGAACCTCGATTACCGTTCGTGCGGACGCAGTAATCACAAGAAGCACGCCAGACGTCCCTGCAACGCGCCAGACACCATTGACGGATTTTATGTCCTCTATGTGCACCCCATCCATATTTTTTGAATTTTTGAAAATTATCGGAAGATCTTTATAGGTCTGTATAATGTCGGATCCTTCTTTTTTGGAAACAAAGTACGGAGGGATGAGGATCCGCACCCCAATCTGAAATCCACGCTTCGTTTTGAGCTCAAAATTTTCTCCTCGCGCAAGCCTCCAAAGCAACTCCCCCATCGGCATTAAAATTCCTTCTTGCTGTATTGGTATTGTGGGGTAGCCAAAACGCGACGTGAACTCAAGCGGATAGATTCCAGAGCCGGTAACAATGCAGTTTATGTCAATGTAACCGACATATCTTGATTCCCTAAGAGACGGAAGCATTTTTGCAAGTGTCAATCGAAATAAATTGTTTTGAGGGTTGCTCCAGTACATTTCGGTACCCATCTCTCCGACAAAAGGTCCGAGATTACCCGGGAATAATTTTTTATGCTCAAAGTTTATGTTTATCGGATATATAAAATCCTTGCCATTGAAGAATGCGCCAACGGCAATTTCCACGCCTTGGACATATTTTTGTAAAACAAAAACCGGCGCCTTCTTTTGCCAGACGTCTTTATTTTTTTCCAATATTTCAATAAGATCTTTTCCGTCGTCTTCCTGGCCCATAAAAAGCAGACCTTTGCCGGTTGAAGGGGTATTGCCACTTGGTTTAAATACGTAACGATCGGGGTTATCCCGTATAAATTGAACTGCGTCCGCGTAGCTTGTAAATTGACGGTGCGGCAATATGGGGATACCGTGCTTTTTCATTTCAGTCTGGCCAAAATCTCTGTCCATCTCAAGCCGGTCGGTATACTCACTTCCCCCGACCACAAGCTTACCGGATTTGCGAAGTTTATCGGCAACGGCGCCAAACTCCACATCATCAAAAACAATAACATCGGCCCAATCTTGCCATGCCAGCCAATCACCCACTTTTTCCAGAAACCCATCATAGACATCTGCGTCACCTCTTTCCTTAATGTATGCCTTTACTTCATGCCCCTCATTTTTTATGGTCCACGCCAAATCGCCGCTCAAACTCTCAAGCGATACAAAAAGGAATTTTAATTTGGGTACGGCTGGAACTATTTTATTATTTTCATTCATACGATTCCCATTTTATCATAGCTACGTTTATTTGCATATTTAAAAATCCCCGGTTAGGGGGATTTTTAAATCTTCGCTTACCAGTCGCGTCGGCGATCGCCGCCAAATCCACTTCTCGCTCCATCGCGGGAATCGCGACGGAATCCTCCCCCTCCCCCTCCTGTTCGGGGCTCCATGGGGCGCGCTTCGTTCACTGTGATGCTCCGTCCGTCGATCTCTTTGCCATTAAACATCTCAATGGCTTTCTGCGCTTCCTCATCGGATGACATTTCCACGAAACCAAATCCCTTTGAGCGACCCGACATCCTGTCCATAATGACGACTGCCGACTCAACGGTTCCTGCTCCGGAAAAAGTCTCCTTCAGAGTGTTTTCGGTGGTGTCGTAAGACAAACCACCAACATATAGTTTTTTTGCCACAATATTTTTCCTATTAATTAAACATGAAGTAAGCCGACCAATCTTATTTTCTCTCATGGCTTACATACTACCTACGTAAGAAGGGGGAAATAAGAAACTTACTACTAATATATATAATCTTACTCTCTATTCAAAAAAAGTCAATGACCCGTATAGGGTTGTCAAGTGGTTATGGGTTTGTGGCCCTCTGGGCTCTTTTTCGTTCAAGTTCGGTGAGATATTTTTTGCGCAGACGTGTATCTTTTGGAGTAACTTCAAGATACTCGTCGTCCCCCATTATCTCAAGACCGCCCTCTATCGTTAAAAGTCGGGGCGGGATAAGGTGAATTGATTCTTCCGCGACCGACATCCGCATGTTTGTAAGATGCTTCCCCTTGATAGGGTTTACCGCCATCTCCACACCTTTGGATGTATTGCCGATAACCATGCCTTCGTATACTTCGGTATTCGCGGGGATATAAAGAGTACCGCGGTCTTGAAGATTCCAAAGAGAATACGCGAGCGCCTTACCGCTCATCATGGAAGTCATAGAACCCACTTGCCGTTTTTGTATATCCCCCGCGTATGGTTCAAAGCCGACGACACGACTCGCGAGTATCCCCACGCCTTTCGTATCGATCATAAACTCTCCGCGATATCCTAAAAGTCCCCGCGTTGGGCCCTGAAAAATAAGACGAACAGATCCCGCGTGCGATTTTACGTCAAGAAGCCGCGCGCCGCGCTTACCCATTTTTTCAATAACCTCGCCTTGGAATTCAGGCGGCACGTCCGCCGTCACTTCCTCAAACGGTTCCGTTTTGACGCCCGCTATTTCCTTTATGATTACTTGCGGCTGCGACACCTGCACCTCATATCCTTCTCGCCGCATATTTTCAAGAAGAATCGCGATGTGGAGTTCCCCGCGCCCGTACACCTTAAAGCCGCCCGTGTTTGAATCTGAAAAATCAACCTGCAAGCCGACATTGACCTCAAGTTCTTTTTCGAGCCGCTCTCGGAGTTGGCGCGAAGTCACAAATTTTCCGGCTCTCCCCGAGAGCGGCGAATCGTTCACCAAGAAATAAAGAGCGATTGTCGGCTCATCAACTTTTATAGACGGGAGCGGATCTTGGTCGGGTGACGCGCATATCGTCTCGCCGATTGTGATATCCGCCAAGCCCGCAACCATCACAATATCGCCCGCGTACGCCACCTCTGATGTCTCGCGCGCAAGACCGCGAAATGTAAAAATTTTTGTGATTTTCCCCCTGCGGCTTTCGCCTGTCGGTTTTTTCACATAGACATTGTCGAAAACTCGCGCAGTCCCCTCATATATTCGCGCGATCGCGAGCCGTCCGAGAAAATTATCATAGCCAAGATTGAACGGCTGCGCCCGCAGGGGTGCCACGGCATCAGAACCAGCCGGCGGCACTTTTTCGAGGATCAAATCGAGAAGCGGGGTTAAATCCTTTCCCTCGTCCGTAAGATTGAGTTTCGCGATTCCGTCGCGGGCAATCGCGTATACAACCGGAAAATTGAGCTGCTCTTCGTTCGCGCCAAGGTCAAAGAAAAGTTCAAGTACCTGTTCCTCGCAGGTCCTTGGATTCGCGGACGCCTTGTCAATTTTATTAATAACTACAATTGGCTTTAAACCAAGTTCAAGGGATTTTTTAAGCACAAAACGGGTTTGCGGCATCGGCCCGTCTTGCGCGTCCACAACAAGAAGCACCGAATCAATGGAACGCAGGACCCTCTCTACTTCCGATCCAAAATCCGCGTGCCCCGGAGTATCCACAATATTGATTTTCGTACCTTTATAAAAAAACGCGGAATTTTTTGAGTAAATCGTAATACCGCGCTCTTGTTCAAGCGCGTTTGTATCCATACTTACGCCCTCGGGAAACGCGCCGGTTTGACGCATGATTGCGTCGGTCAGCGTTGTTTTTCCATGGTCCACGTGGGCAATAATTGCGATATTTCGTATTTGCATAAAAAAATGACCGCGTCCAAATATTGGGCTTGGTCATTATATAATACAGCAAAATATCAAAATTGTCCAGCGCATACTTACCTACCTGTCGCTTGCGACTCGCGCGCGAAGGGCCCGCCATGAAAGAAAGAAAAAGGTTGTAATAATAATAGCCGTGTTTAGGGGCGCCACCCAAAAAGCAATTTCCCGCCCAAAACTTTCAAGGACCATGACAAGCCCAAGAATCCCAACCGCGTACATGGCTCCATTCTTAAGATATCTAAATTTTTTTACGGTATTGACGCCCTTGATAGTTATATACCGTACGACAAACGCGCCGATTCCATTTCCAAGAAGGATGAGCGGCACCGATGTGGTAAAGGCAAATGCTCCTATCACCCCATCAATGGAGAATGTCGCATCAAGAACCTCAAGATACAAAAGTTTGCTGATGTTGCTTGCCCTTGAACCGGAAAGCAGTTTTTTCTCCTGCTCCTCCGCGCTCCTTTTAAATCCCGAGGTGAGGAAAAACGCGGTGGATCCGACAAGCGCGGCAAAGATCAGAAGCGGATTTAGAATCGCAAACCACGCGATCACAACAAGAAGCACGGACGCGAAGGTATAAAACCAAACGGCTTGCCGGTGCACAAAGCGTTCTAGGAAAAACGCGTATTCCTTCCCCTCTTCAAAGAGCCAGTGCAAAAAAAGCAATACAAGGTACATGCCTCCGCCAATAAGGAGGATGGGTTTTGCTTTTTCTACAAGTTCAATAATATGGGCATCTCCGCTAAATGACGCGCTAAACGCCCCCCAAAATCCGAGCGAAGGAGCGGCGATCCATACGATTACGGTCGGCAAAATTCCCCGGACGAGAAAGACCGCAATTAAAATTCCCCACAACAAAAACCACCGTCGCGCTCGTTCCGACATCGTGCGCAAAACATCGGCGTTGATTACGGCGTTGTCCACGCTGGAAATAACCTCAAAGAGAACGAGCCCTATAAGAATGATAATAAAATCAAATGACATATCTTTTGTACCATATTATCATATTTCGCTTGCATGGCAAGATTTAAAATGGTAGGATATTTGCATTCCCCGGTGGCGC
>JBASTI010000020.1:0-6332 GCA_049274815.1 Candidatus Spechtbacterales bacterium
GTTTTATTAACATCCGGAGCTGGATAAATTTTGAAGGCATGCATCACCCCTTCTCGGCCCGTTCTGCGTATTCGCCGCTTTGAGTGTTGACCCGGATGACGTCGCCTTCGTTGATAAATAGCGGCACGGATATTTTTGCGCCAGTTTCAATAGTGGCGACTTTTGTTCCGCCTTGAGCCGTGTCGCCTTTAAGGCCGGGCGGAGCATCAACCACTTTGAACTCCATTTTTATCGGCACGGAAGCGGTAAGGAGTTTATCGCCAAGAAATATCGCCTCTACTTCCGTATTCGGTTTGAGCCACTTTTTTATGTCCTCTATCTCTTTTTTAAGAGTGAAGCGGTTTTTGGGATTGCCCTTCTCGGCGAATACGTATTCATCGCGATGCACATAGAGAAAAAGCACTTTCCGTTTCTCCACGCCGGCCTCCACAAAAGTATCGGCCGGTTTGAAATTACGCGAAAGAACCTGACCGGTTTTCAGGTTTCTTATGCGTGTTTGCACCGACGAGCCGCCCCGTCCCATGTGGAGGTGTTTTGCCTCGAGGATTTGGTACGGTTCGTTTTCAATCAGCACTATGAGGCCGTTTTTGAGGTCGTTCATCGTCAGCATGTCTTTGAAGCTACCAGTTTTTGGCATTTTTTCAAGCTCCTTACCGGTGATGGGCTGTTTTCCAGCATTTTGAGAATTTCACTCCCACGCTTATGCATAAGTGCGGGGGTTTACCCCGTAATACAACCTCGCATAAGTTCTGCACAATGTGAATGAAATTTATGTAGGCGGGCAATAGTTAGCAAATAACGAGAGAAGCGTTACCTCGCAGAACAATGGTGCTATGCGAGGTTGATATACGGGGTTTACCGGTGTGGATAAGTGATTTTTGAGCATTTGGGGGAAAGAAGTATAATAAAATTGTAGTAATTCACAAGCTTCCGGGTCGGTCTCCGCCTCTCGATATATCGAAATATCGACATTTCGAGCGCGCTGGGAAGGAAGTCTTCTTAACAAATAATAAAAAACAAGCGTTCTTAACTGATGCATGGTTTAGTACGCTTGTCTTAATTATTTTACGTAACGCTTATGATATTCCAAACATGGGGCGACGTTGTAGTCGGCTCCCTTCAACAGGCCTGGGGCGCGGTAGTAGCTTTTGTGCCGCTTTTGCTCTCAGCCGTCATCGTCTTTATCATCGGTTGGATTGTTGCGGTAGCGCTCGGCAAACTGGTGGAGCAGGTAATCAAGGCTCTGCGTGTTGATATGTTCCTCGCCAAATTGGACTTCGAGAAGGCATTGGAGCGTGCCGGCATGCACTTGAATTCGGGCGCTTTTGTCGGCGGACTTGTGCGGTGGTTTATTATCATCGCGTTTCTCCTTGCCGCAGTGAACATTCTCGGCCTTTCTGCGGTTTCTGATTTCTTGCGATCAGTGCTTAACTTTCTGCCACAGGTTGTGGTTGCCGCATTAATTCTAATTATCGCGGCACTCGTTGCCGAAACGGTTGAAAGAGTCGTCCGGGGCGCGGTGGAGGCGACGAGCTTAAAGGGCGGCGCGCTTGCCGGAGTTGTTTCCAGGTGGTCGGTATGGGTATTCGCCATTGTCGCGGCACTGCTTCAGCTTGGTGTTGCGACCATGCTTCTGCAGACGATTGTCACGGGTGTTATCGCCATGTTCGCTCTGGCCTTTGGTCTTGCCTTTGGCCTTGGCGGCAGGGATGCTGCAGCATCAATGATTGATAAGACCATGCGCGACTTGAATCTCCGCTGATTCTAATTTCTGAACGCAAAAATCCCGCTGCCCGGCGGGATTTTTAGTTTGCCAACGTAGAGTTATCACAACAAAACTGACGACCGTCAGTTTTGTTGTGATAAATAAAATGATGTCAAAATTTTAAAGCTTTCATGCGTAGAAAATTTGGCAATGGCACGGAGGGGCTTATCCACATGTATATTTGATCTCCTTGACCCCGCACCTTTTAGCAGGTATTCTTTGCTTAAATTAAGGAAAGGAAGTCAAGCGTAGCCCCTGCGTCTAAAAGGTGCGGGGTTGACATGATTTGGGGGCAGGGCGTATAATGCCTTCACGTAACAATTTATGGTTATTACTTCAAAAACTTCATATAAAGCGGCTCAAAAAGACACATCGGATTCACTGTGCCCGGGCTACGGCGGTCAGCTCGCCGATACAATCCCCGGACCCTAAACGCCAGCAGTTTTAAACTGCCTTTTGTAAATGAGCCGCATAAAAGTGCGGAATTTTTATTGTCTTTCGCCGCCGGTGCGCTAAAAGCGAATCGGCGAGGAAAGAGAATGAACGCATCTTGAAAATTGAATGGGGTCGATCCGCACATACCTATGTGCGGAATCAACAAATGTCTAACTTGCTCCGCTTTTGCGGAGCAAACAAAACTCATATGCGGTTCCCCTATGCCAAAATTGGTATAGGGCAAGAACGCTTTCGCACCTTGAGGGGTCCGGGAATAAACCCCCGTACCTCAAGAGATGCGGGAGTAAAGTTAAGGGCGTATGGTGGATGCCTAGGCATGAGAAGGCGATGAAGGACGTTGTGTGCCTGCGATAAGCGTCGGGGAGGTGGCAAGCAACCTTTGATCCGGCGATGTCCGAATGGGGAAACCCAGCAGAGCCATAAACTCTGTTATCCCGAGCAATCGGGAAGCAAACCCGCTGAAGTGAAACATCTCAGTAAGCGGAGGAAAAGAAAACAAGGAAGCTTTTTTGTTCCTGCAAGCTCTATAGTGGGAGGGCAGGAACAAAAAGCTTCAACATTCCCCCAGTAGCGGCGAGCGAAAAGGGAAGAGCCCAGAGCATTTTTAACCTTTTGATTTATCAACTGGAGAAAAATGCAGTTGTAAGTGAGATTCGTTCGGAGTAATCCGAGGGGAGCGTAAAAATAAGACTTCGTTAGCAGAAGACGCCTGGAAAGGCGCACCAAAGGAGGTAATAGTCCCGTATGCGAAAACGGTCTTATGCTCTCTGAATTTTTACTTGAGTACCGCGCCGTATGAAGACTGCGCGGGAAGCAGGGAGAACTAGATTCCCAAGGCTAAATACTTCTCATGACCGATAGTGAACTAGTACCGTGAGGGAAAGGTGAAAAGCAGCCCGTTGAGGGCGGTGAAATAGTACCTGAAACCATACGCTTACAAGGAGTCCGCGCCCGCAAGGGTCAGGACGTGCCTATTGAAGAATGAGCCAACGAGTTTTTGGATTTTACTCGTCTAGGAGCTTACGGCTCCGAGGCAAAGGGAAACCGAGTGCTAATAGCGCGTAACTTTAACTTACAACTTACGACTTACGACTGACAACTTTGTGTTGTTTGTTGTTTGTCGTTGGTTGTTAGTTATTGTAGGTAGAATTCAAAAGACCCGAAACCAGGTGAGCTTACCATGAGCAGGGTGAACCCCGACGAAAGTCGGGGGAAGGCCCGAACCGGTTGGTCGTGCAACGCCTTCGGATGACTTGTGGTAAGGAGTGAAAAGCTAATCGAACCTGGAAATAGCTGGTTCTCTCCGAAATAGCTTTTGGGCTAGCGTCGGATCATACATGCTTCGAGGTAGAGCACTGGAAGGTTCGGAGCGGGGAAACTCGCCCGAACCTATCAAACTCCGAATGCGAGGTATGCTATTCCGGCAGTCAGCAGGTGGGGGTAAGCTTCATCGTGCGCAACGGAAACAGCCGTTGATCGTCAATTAAGGTCCCTAAATCTATGCTAAGTGTAAAAGGTGGTGAAGATTCTTATACATCGAGGAGGTTGGCTTAGAAGCAGCCATCCTTTAAAGAGTGCGTAACAGCTCACTCGCTTAGAGTCTTTGCGCCGAAAATTTATCGGGGCTAAGCATAGTACCGAAGTTACGGATGCATTCTTGCTTCGGCAAGGATGCGTGGTAGGAGAGCATTTCCTATGCAGTGAAGGTCCACCCGCGAGGGGGACTGGAGTGTAGGGAAGAGAGAATGTTGGCACAAGTAACCGCAAATCCGGTGAAAGTCCGGATCGCCGTAAACCCAAGGTTTCCTTGGCAATGACAATCATCCAAGGGTGAGTCGGTCCTAAGGCAATGGCGAAAGCCGCAGCCGATGGATAAGAGGGTTAATATTCCCTCACTCGGCCTGATGGGATGACGTGACGGAGAAGAGTATCAAGGGCGGATTATTGGATTTCCGTTCGGGCTCTTAGGAATGCTGCCAGGCAAATCCGGCAGCGGGGGTAATGCCCGATTCCAAGGAGAGCGAAAATCCCTTTCTTCGGATTGGGAAATTCTTGAAAGCCTTCTCCCCAGAAAAGCGTCTACCTATAGTCAGGTTGAACCGTACCGAAAACCGACACAGGTGGGTTGGTGTAAGTGCACCAAGGCGAACGGGTGAGTCCTCCTTAAGGAACTAGGCAAAAAAGCAGCCGTAAGTTCGCAATAAGGCTTTCCTCTCTTGTCGTAGACAAGAGCGCGGAAAACGCAGACAGCACGCTGAATAACGCAGAAAATTTCTGCGTCGTTCCGCGTCAATTCTGCGACCGTCAGCGCTCTCGCCTACGGCGAGAGAGGACGCAGCTAAAGATTCTCTGCCGACTGTTTACCAAAAACACAGCTCCCTGCTAACTCGTAAGAGGATGTATAGGGGGTGACGCCTGACCGATGCGAGAAGGTTAAGCATTTCTGTAGTGGTACTGCGATTATATCAATGTGTTACCGCGTGAGATGCCAAGCCCTCGTCAATGTCAGCAGTAACTATAGCGACAGTTGTAGTTATAAAATTCGGCTATTTGCGGGAAAATCTGAGTATCTACACGTACTCGCTATGTACAAAACGTCGCATAGCAGTAACAACCTTGTAGTGCAGACAATCCGCAGGAAAGGACTATTCGATTCAAGTGAATTATGACCAATCAATGGTTGAAACAAATACCTCCACATATTGGCTGGTATTTTGCAGGATTCGCCGATGGAGAAGGAAGCTTCAATGTATCGCTTCGAAGAAAAGATTATAGCGTGGGATGGCAACTCTGTCCTTCCTTCAACGTGTCCCAACGTGATATCACCGTGCTTGCTCTTTACAAGAGATGGTTAAAGTGCGGCACGCTTCGGACAAGACAAGACGGAGTGGTATATTACGAAGTAATAAGCATTCCCGCACTGAAAGAAGTTATCCTTCCGTTCTTCGAGAAATATAATTTTCTCTCAGCTTCAAAAAAGAAAAATTTCAGCATCTTCCGAAAAATCATTGAACTGATGGCAGAAGGAAAACATCTCAAGCAAGAAGGGTTTCGAGAGATTCTCGAATTAAGAGAGATCCTCAATCAGGGCAAAGGGCGAAAGAGAAAGTATGAACTTCAAGACGTAATCGAATCGAAATAGTAATCCTCAGAGACTACACGCCGAACCAAGCACTCAATAATTTGAGTGCTCGGATGATATAGTCCGAACTCACGGGCGACCGTGAGCTGCAAAGTGCAGATGCATAACGCAAGTTATGTAAACACAAAAGAACTGTTCTAAGGTGAATTGATTTGCCTTAGTAAAATTTGGCTATATCGGTGAACATCCAAAATTTCAGACAGGATTTTGGACAATACCGAGGGAAGTTCTTGTTTCAAATTAAGAACCCCGTAGAGACTACACGCCGAACCGAGTATGTGTCTCGGAAGATATAGTCCGACCTCTATGGTGACATAGAGAGGTGGACAGAAATGTTCCACCCGGATTCTAGATTCTATTTTCTAACTTCTAGATTCTTGTAACAAATGTGAGCGCAATTCCTTTTCGGGTAAGTTCCGAAGCGCACGAAAGGCGTAACGAGTGGAGAACTGTCTCAAGGAGGAGCCCGGTGAAAATACAGTACCCGTGAAGATGCGGGTTACCTGCAGTTAGACGAAAAGACCCCGGGAGCTTTACTGTAGCTTGATATTGAGTTTAGGTTTTCGCTGCGTAGCATAGGTGGGAGGCTTTGAAATTCCAGTTTCGGCTGGGATGGAGCCGTCAGTGAAATACCACTCTGTGAGAACCTATATTCTAACCGGCTGGGAACACCGCAGTGTTCATAAAATGCGAATGATGCGAATTTTATGCGAATGTCGCGAATGATTTATTCGTAGCATTCGGATGTATTTGTAGATTCGCATTATTGTGGGCTTTGCGGTGAAGCCCAGCTGAGACAGTGTCTGGTGGGCAGTTTGAATGGGGCATTCTCCTCCCAAAGAGTAATGGAGGAGTTTAAAGGTCGGCTTAGCGCGAATGGAAACCGCGCTGGACCTATAAAGGGAAAAGCCGGCTTGACTGTGAGGCGGACATGCCGAGCAGGTGCGAAAGCAGAACTTAGTGAACCGA
>JBASTI010000021.1:0-2843 GCA_049274815.1 Candidatus Spechtbacterales bacterium
GGGGAGGCAACCACCAAGTTATCGGGATCAAAAGGAAAGAGGGAAATATTGCATTTAAGAAAGGGCGCTAAAACCCCTTTCGCCCATAGCCGATCAACGGGTATAGGCTCCCAAGCTAATCCCGCCTCTATGGCGTTGCTGTGGGGATCAAGCAGAAGAAACCGGCTAGCTCCTCTTCCCACTAAATCTTTTGCTCGCCCCACTGCTTCAACCGCGGCCCGCGGCCTATCGCGCCTGTCCTGCCGGGCATATCCAAAATATGGTATCACAACAGTCACGGATCGGGCTTGAGACTGCTTTGCGGCAAGGACCATTTGCTTTAATTCCGCGAAATTTCTCTCGGGCTGGTTTGTTGACTGTACGAGAAAAACATCATCTCCCCTTAAACTTTCTCCAAAATGCACGTGCACTTCCCCGTCCGCATGGTCCTTGATAATGCTACTGCCAAGCGTAAAATCAACCGGGGCCTTTTGGGATAATTTATCCCCGATATACCCCGCAACTTTTCGCGCCAACGGCTCGTTGCTTCTTCCGCTAAAAATTTTAAGGTCCATCACTCACCTCCCTCTATTCCTAAAGCACTCCGATAAATGCCCAAGGACGGGAGCAGAAAAAACAATTTTCCCTTCCGCATGGAACATACATGCCATAACTAACGGCGGTGGGGCAATACCAGCCCCCTCGAACCAAATCGCCGAGTATGTTGTCCCCTTTAGCAACCAAGGCCGAAAGCATTCTAACGAGCCGCATTTTCTCCGCCTCCTTTTCACATTAGGAACTCGGACTATATTATAATCTATGCGCTTAAAAAAGTCAATGTGTGCGTTATATGCCCTCAAGAGGAATTGGACCCCTATCTTTCCCTTAGGACGGGACTGCTCTATCCGTTGAGCTATGAGGGCTTTCGCTTTACCCAGCCCTTATTCTACCTCTTCTTCCCTATCTTGACCAGAGTGGGAAAATGCGGTATATAAGAAGGTTGCACCTTGTCAAAAGAAAAAGGAGCGGTATGGGAAAAGAAAAAGAACTCTTTGCGGATCTGGAAAGCTTGGGGAATCATATCGCCGAAGCTGGGCGGGTATTTCATGCGCTTGTAGAGAACATCGAACAAGGAGCAACGCATGCCGAGCATCTGCACGTAGTTGAACATGAGTCCGATAAGATTGTGAGGGATATATTTACTTTGGTCTTGCCAAAAGTGTCAGAGCTGCCCTTTGGACTAGACCATATGGAAATGACTATTCTGGTCAGGCGCGGGGATAGCGTTGTAGACTCCTTGTGGCAAGCGGCAAACAAAATCGGTCTTGTATACCAGCTCGAAGACAAGGACCCCGAACTGGATGAAGCGGCTCAACTGCTTCTTCGCGCCACTCAACACATACAAGGTCTTTTTGTAAATTTTAAGCGCTTTGATCGGCAACGAAATCTCCAGCAGGTAAGACACGTTCTCCACGAGATCGAAAGTCGCGCGGATGAGCTGAGAGATGCTGTTGTAAAAAGGCGCTTTGCACAAGCCCGCCAAGACCAATCCGAAGAGCACACGCTTTTGTTCGGCGCATGGAAAGAGGTATATGACGAGATGGAACACGCAACCGATATTTGCGAAGACATCATCGATGTGCTCGGTGATCTCCACCGAAAGTATTCCTAGGGGTAAGAAAGAATGGACATACTCCTCATCTTCACCCTCGCAGTAATTCTTGGGGCGGAATTTGTGAACGGCCTTACCGACGCTCCGAATGCCATCACCACGGTTGTATCCACAAGAGCTCTCACATTCCGCAAAGCTGTTTTTTTCGCGGCACTGTTAAATTTTGCTGGCGTCATGAGCGGAACGGCTGTAGCGGCAACAATCGGCAAGGGCATCGTTGATGCGAAGGCCGTTGACCTTGTAACCATCTCGGCCGCAATGATCTCAATCGTCATATGGAGTTCCTTCGCCTACTTCTGGAGAAAAAGGCTTGGGATTCCTACTTCCGAAAGTCACGCGCTTGTCGCCGGACTTCTAGGCGCGGGGCTCGCAACTGCCGGGCCAGACGCCCTTTTATGGATCGGCTGGAAAAAAGTACTTATTGGTCTTGGGTTTTCTACGTTCATGGGACTTTTCGGATCCTACATCTTCACCAAATTAGTACGCAAATGCTCGGCTCCTTTGCCGCTTTATTCCACGAGAAGTGCCTTTCGAAAACTCCAGATACTCTCTTCGGGATTTATGGCTTTTAGCCACGGCTCGAACGATGGACAAAAATTTATGGGGGTATTCGCCCTTGCGCTTGTACTTGGGGGCATGTATGAAACGTTCACCATCCCTATTTGGGTTATGGTCGTTATGGCATCCATTATGGCGCTTGGAACATCGATAGGCGGCTGGCGCATTATCCGCACAATGGGGATGCGAATGACGTCCCTGAAACCATACCAAGGATTTACCGCAGAAACCGCCGCGGCATCAACCATCACGCTTGCGTCCCATTTTGGAATTCCGCTTTCTACTACTCATACGATTAACACGTCTATCATGGGTGCTAGTGTCGCCCATAGAAAATCCTCCCTAAAGATGGACGTCGTAAGACAGATTGTCCTCGCGTGGATTCTTACTTTTCCAATTTGCGGAATACTTGCGTTTGTGATCACGCATATAGCCCGTCTTGTATTTTAAACCCTCGCTCAATTTGCGAGGGTTTTCTATTTCTGGTATAATGAAACTATCATGGAAAAATCACCTGTCGTAGACATTGTAAAAAGGGTCTCTCCCGCTGTCATCAATATCGTTATCTCAAAAGACATGCCCAAGCTCGAGGGATTCTATACCATGCCCTTTGGCGGGCAGGAGTACATCGTTC
>JBASTI010000022.1:0-9053 GCA_049274815.1 Candidatus Spechtbacterales bacterium
AATAACGTAGGGTTTGTAAGCGAAGAGGATAGAAAATATAATGGCATAAAAAGCGGAGAGTACGGATTTGTAGTAGAGGACTATAAATCCGGTTTGTTTGCGGAGAAAATTTTAGAGCTTATAAAAAACCCATCTTTGCGGCAAGAGATGGGTTCAAGAGGTAGTGTAAAGGCGAAAGAATTTTCAATAAAAAAAAGCGTAAAGCAGTTTGAACAAATATGCTTAGAGCTGGTCAAGTAGCTTTTCGATGATTCTCTTTGAGGCGTTGCTGTCAAAAAAATCAAATAACTTTTGCCGCGCGGATGCGCGCGCTTTTTTGTATCCATCGGTATCGGTATTTTCTAGAATGGCAATGAGTTCGTCAAATGTTTTGACTCTGGAGCCGGGCATAACACTCCAGAGATCGTCATAAATACCCATATCCTGCTTAAATTTTTCTAAGTCATAAACAAAGAATATTGTCGGTTTGTCTACGAGAAGAAATTCTATACTAAGGGAGGAGTAGTCAGTTATTAACAAATCAAAGTTGTAAATAAGGGGGTAGATATCATAGCCCGACTCAACGAATGATATATTGGTGAATTGTATCTTTGGCATCCAGTCGCGGGTTGAGAACTTTGGATGGAGGGACGCTATTACAAAATAATTTTTTCCCTCAAGGAATTTATTCAGCCGAGGCAAGTCCAGCTCTCGCATGGGGTTGGACCCATCGGGCCTGAATGTGGGGGCGTAAAATATCAGTTTTTTAAAGTTTTTTGACTTGGCCTTTCGTATTTCATTCACGAATTGCGGATTTAGGTCTATCTCCGCGCCTTTTACATCGCCAAATAATACATCAAATTTAGGAAGTCCAGTTACGATTACATCTTTCCTTTCCATTTGGAAATCGGAAACTATAAAATCTGCCATATAATTCGACATCGCTATAAAGTAAGTGAAGCGCCGGAAGAGGTTTGGCGAGATAAACTTATTAGAATTTTTGATGCTGTATGGGCTGTTGTGGCCGGTTTTTTTGAGCGACTTCCCATGCCACAGTTGTATAACCTTGCTTGCTCCGCTATATTTCCAGTTATTACGCTGCATAGTAGATCCTATAAACGTATAACCGGCGCGCAATGAGAAATACATACCCTTGGCAGAGGTTATGCTATAGGCCTCGTAGCCATGGTTTTTTAGGAGCGTACATATCTTATTATCCTGTCCTATCCAGATTGGCCTTATATCTTTTTGATTGTTTGACGCGTATAAAAACAAATACTTTGGATTCTCGGCGAATATTTCTCTTTCTTTGTTTTGGTGCCAGCCGACGAATACCCATATTTTTTTGTTTCTAGGGACGAAAAACGATAAGCCATAAACAGCCCAGCCTAGAAGTATGCGAATAAGCGTCCGCAGTTTTTTAATTTCTTTCATACTCTTCTCTTATAAGAATTCTAAGAGCCCGCAGGCATCTTGCCATATCAACTTTGTTTACATATCCAAAGTGGCCGATGCGAATCATAGAACCCTTCCAGTAATCGCTTTGCGCTTCAGCAATGGATATTCCATACAAACTTTCTAATTTTCTACGAATCGCCGCCGCGCCTATGTTCTTGGGAAGGATTATGGGGGTTACAGAGTCTGAAAAGTTTGGATAGCGCGACATCAACGTAAGACCCATTTTTTTTATTTCCTTTCGGCACATTGTGGCAAGATCGGCGTGGCGTTTGAGGACCGTTGCCTTGCCCCCCTCGCGTTCCATAATTTTAAGAGATTTCAGCGTAGAAAGAATATGGAACACATTGACCATTTGATTTAGAGACGGAGGCGTCATTTTTTTGAGCGCTCTTCGGCTTAGGCACATATACGCAATAACTGACGCCACCCCGAAACTTTTTTGAGAGCCGACAATCATCGCGTCTATATCCATACTATCAAAATCAAGCGGCATCGCGAGCAATCCGCTTACCGCGTCTACTATTATCATCATACTAGGATTATAGCGTCTTGCCGCATGTACGATAGATTTTATCTGATTCTGGCTATAGGCAACTCCAGAGCTCGTTTCGTTTTGCTGCAGGCATAGGAAAGAGATTTTGTCCTTACAGCGGGCGGCGTCATTTTTGAAAAACGCGGCAATTTCTTTTGGACTAAACGCTTTGCCCCATTGCCGATCCTCAACTTTCATACATTCAGTTTTTCTTTTTTTTGCTTCGGATATCTCGATGAATCTATCTCCGAATTTACCATGAGAAATTACAAGGCCCCTATCGCCGCGCGAGGTGAGGTTAACGATCGCGGCCTCCATAAATGCGGTGCTTGGCCCGGAAATGATAATCGGAAAGTTGCGTCGAGAACCCATCCATTTTCCAAGTTTGATAAGCAGCGTTTTATGCGCTTTTTTGAATTTTTCCGAGCGTGGGTGCGCGTAGTCATGCATTACCTGAAAGACTTCTGGATTAAATTTCGTCGGTCCGGGAGTCAGCATAATTTTTTTTGTGCCATTTAATATAAAATGCATTGTCATTTCGCCAATGGCAAAAGAATTTCCCAATGGTTCGTTTATGATCTGTACCCCGAGCCTCGCAGCTTCACGCATTCCGTCGTACATATTGTCAACCCCCACCCCCGGTCTTACGATAACCGCGAATTCTGGAATTTCCTTGGCTACTTTCATAAGATTTTTTGTGATCTCTGCCCTGGTGCGAATCATGAGGATATGCGGCCGAAATTTTTTAAGATATTTTTTAAGGACTATCTGGGTAGGGTATTGGCGAGATATGTCCAGCAGATTTATTTTCGCGCCAAGTCTTTCAAAGGACTCGAAATCCAACTTTCGCATATCAAATGTATCCGTTAAAAGCACCCTTATCTCATCTGGTTTGTTATGGAGCGAGAGAGTTTCGGACCTCCACGGACTACTTTCCCGGAGGTGCTCATTTATCAGGTTGATAGTGTAGCCAGGGTCAATTTTCCTCTGGAGGTCCCCTCCGCGCAGAATTTGTTTTATTATAGAGCGTAAAATTTTATGCGTATTGAGCGCTATGCATTCCAGCGTAAGGGCGCATGATCCCCCCACATGCCCGCTAAAGCATGAGTTATCGTAAGGAAGCAGGGGATCGCTGGGGGAAGGAAACTCATCTGAAAAATATGTAAGCCAACCTTCAGCCAAGGCACGCGACAGAGCGCCTCTGTCTACGAGACCCTCTCTTGCGGACGAGTTGATTAAGAGGTCCATTTTCCCATTGAGCTTTATATCGCGCAGTAATCGACTACCGATTAGTTTTTTGTTTAAATATATGGCGGGCTTGGCAAAAAGTTTAAGCGCCCTCCTGTCATAAAATGTCGGCAGAAGCACAACTGTATGCGCGCGTAGAAATACTTCTTTGTTTGTTAGCGCAATTTTAACGCCCAGGGATTCCCAGTATTCCGGTACTTTGTGATTTCGAACATCACCCCCTGTTTTTTTACTCTTTTTAAGTTGAGCCAGCGATGGGGAGTAGATGATTATATTTTTCATGCCCAACTTCAGGCATTTTTGGACGCTATAACGTACGGTATTTCCAGCTCCGATGAATCCTATGACCCTATCCTTAAATATGTCACTTTCATAGTTATATGAAGAACGGAAGGCTTTTTCTGACGAAGTTTGTATTTTCTTTATTACTGCTTGCGATCCGGAGCTTTTGGCTTTGTCGCGAGCGCGATTCCTGAATTCTTCGGCTGGGATGCTGAAGATATTTTTGCTGATACCGTCGTTTATCGAGGGCAGGGTTTGTGCGTGTCTGAAACTTGTTTCTTGAAGACGGCTTGTGATGCGAGCGAAGTCTATGGGGCGCAGTTTGTTATCCTTTTTAAAACCTAATAGTACTTCGCGAAATTCACTTAAGAATCTATGCATTGATTCAGAATCCAAATAGCCCGTATGCCCTACCTTAATAGAGTTTTTAGCAGGAGCGAATTTTTCAATGATAATATTTTTTTCTCTTTCGAGGCGATACACAAACTTGTCCACGCCGATGTATCGGGGGAGAGTAAACACGGTAAAAGCCGATGTGCTGGAACCTTGCGCGATAAGAGGTTTTACGTTCATTGAGTTTAGAGCGTCACGGATTATGGATGCCCACTTTGCGTGCCGTTCGTTATGCTTCTTTAGGCCTCCGTTTATTTCAATAAACTCTAACGACCTGCTTAGTGCTATGGCGGCGCTTGTATTCGGGGAATAAGGAGTGGTGCGTTTTTTCTCCCAGGCCTCGTTTGCCCTGAGAAGATCTAGAAAATATGGCGCTTCCGGCAACGAGGCGCGCCTCTTTTTTATCAGGTCAAGCACTTTTCCCTTTACGGCGACTATTGATAACCCGGGTATTCCCATGAGCGCGCGTTCTGGGATTATTATGGCGCCGTCAACGCCCAGATTTTTGAAGTTGATTTTGTCCGCGCCAAAACTGACTGATAAATCAACAATAACTGTTGTGTTTGGGTTTTTTCTTTTGAAATCCCGCGAGACCTTTTCAATGTCAAGTATTTGTCCATACGGAGAAATGTGATTCAAAATAGTATATTGCTCCGCTAGGTTCGAAACTATCGCCTCTTTTGCGTTTGTCCCCGTGCAGGTTAATATGAGGGGTTTAAATTCTTCTCCCAAAGTACGGCGGAAGTAATTTGTGATATTTTCTAAAATTCCCTCAACCCACGGCGTTCTGTGATGGTCGTAGTTTTCCATAATGTAATCGGAAACCACTTGCGGCACATTTGACAAATCCCCCGTCATTATTAATTGTTTACTTTTTTTTGATTTCATATTATGACTTTAGGATTTTTTTCGTAAGGCCCATGTCTCCCAGTCCAAGATTTTGTATTATCATATTATCCATCTCTTTTTCGCTGAAGCCGGCCAAGTCCTTAAAAATATCCTGCCATAGGGCTTCTCGAAAATGGTACATAAAAGAGTTTATCGGCTGTGCGCGGCCGGAAAGGTTGATATTCCAAATATGATCTACCATATTAAGGGATACTATGCCTTTTACGGCATTGGGCGAACCGATGTATTCGCCGCACCGCAGAGTATTCATAAAGATCCTAGCGTCCTCTATGGGGTAGGCGCTATGGAAAAGCTCCATGGCCTTTTTCCAAAATAGATTTTCAGAGTAGGCGTTTGGGTGAAAGAACGGAAATTTATCTTTGTGGCTTGTAATAGATTTTACCACTTCTCTGCCAAGCGCGTCCGGATTTTTGCTCGCTATGTTTTTGTAGTACAGCGAGGCATAGGCAGTTTCAAAAAAGTAATGCATGAACACCGCGATGTATTGAAGCCGGGGAGCGCGAAACATGAAAGAGTTGTCTGGCGTGAAACATATGATTACGCCGGCTTCTTTGTTGTGGCTAACTCGCCATGGTTTTTGCGGCTGTTTGGACTGGAGCAGGAGAGTACGATATTTTTTTTCGTCTACCAAAATATATGTAATTTTTCTATTGTCAAAATCGCGCGCGTCAAGCTCTGATAAAAAATCGTGGTACTTTTTTTGCCAGTCCGCAAATTCTGTATGGCGAGATAGGGCGATGACGTCCAAAGCGCTTTTTTTAGTCAGGAGATCGGGCAAGGAACGGCACCCCATGTAGTTCATAAGGCCGATAGGCGGATGTTTTTGTAAAAGAGAAAGCGCGGACGATTCTTTTATGTAGAATCCCTTTTTTAAATTCTCGGGGCATAAGGAGAACGCGTGGTCTAATATATTTGCGAGGCCGCTCGCAGTATGCACGGATTTTTTGCCGTATACGCGGTGAAGATTTTTTTCCACGGACTCTAATCTTTTGTGCAGCGTCGCGCGGATCTCGTTCAATTGAGAAGATTTCGGATTGAGTTCTCGTATTTTATTTGCGAATAATTCGCGGTTCGAAAGTAAGCGGTTTCTTATTTTGTTTTCGGCATCGCGCATGTTGCGTACCATTTTTAAAAAATCAGAACCGAGTAGTCGGTCCATGTAGGGGATAGGTTCTTTAAGTAAATCCAGACTATTTTTACTCATATTCACTAATCTATTTCGATAAAGTTCGCGGGGGTTTTCTCCCGTGCCGCGCTTAGATCTTCTGGAGTATCAATTTCTGCCCAAAAGTATCCCGGATTTTCTACGCCAATAAGATTATTCGCTTTTCCGAAATCGCCTAGCGAGTAGAAGAACCAGCGATTTTTGTCGCCAGCTTTTATGGGAGCTTCTATGTGATCCATAAATTGGGCTGCGCCCTGACGCGAGAATTTCGCGGGCCCCACGACTTCCGCGCCCGCAAGGTGCGCCGCGAGGTCTTTGCTCGCGTGAATAATTCGCTTGCCGCGCATCTGGGCCTTGACCATATCGGTCGTTATATCCTTGATGCTGTCTACTATAATCGCGTCGGGATCGGGGGAGTCAATCAGGAGCTTGAGCATTGCCGGCCGGAAAATTAAGTCAGAGTTTATAACGAGACAGCCGTCTTGCGCAGAGCTTGCGTAATCCCTCGCAAGCCATATGGAGTAGGCATTGTTTGTAGTTAGGTACTCGGAGTTATAAATAATAGTTACAGGAATTTGTGCGGACTCACAATATGTTTTTATCTTGTCGCCACAGTATCCGGTGACTATAGCAATATCAATAATTCCGCATTTACGAATCGCATTAAGTTGATATTCCAAAACAGGATGCCCCGCGACTTCCAAGAGGCATTTTGGTTTATCGTCAGTATATGGACGGAGTCGGCTGCCGACCCCTGCGGCTAATATTATTGCTTTCATATTCCAAACTAAAGAATTACGTGTTTCTTTTTCCCATACTTAAGATAGGCGATCACATCTTTTGCCGTAGTTAAAGACACTCTTTTCCAGGCCTCCTCGCTGACACCGGCAATATGCGGGGTGGCTATTACATTGGGCATCTGGATGAGATCCATGTTCATACGCGCGGGATTCGGCTCATTTTCAAATACATCAAGTACGGCGCATCTTACCCTTTTACTTGCCAGGCCCCTCATAAGCGCTCGTTCGTTGATAATAGCGGGACGGGCGGTGTTTATAATAATAACCCCGTTCTTCATTAGCGCGAAGCTTTTTTGATCCAATAAATTTGTGGTCTTTGGAGTTTTATGAGCGTGGATAGTTATAAAGTCGGATTTTTTACAGAGAACCGCTAGAGAAACTTTTTTTACTTTTACGCCAAGATTTTTGATTACATCGCGCGACACATGGGGGTCGTAAGCGACAACCTTCATCCCAAACGCGGCCGCGCGTTGAGCCACCATTCCGCCTATTCTTCCGAGGCCCACTATTCCGAGTGTTTTGCCGTATAATTCCGTGCCGACAAGATTGTATTTTTCCCATTTTCCTGCCTTGAGTGAAGATACTGCTTGGTAAAAATTTCCTGCTGCGGCAAGCATTGCAAGAATAGTGTGCTCCGCAGTGGGAAGAAAACTGCCTTCCCTTTGGATGTTCACGGATTTGTCTCCGGGAGGGAGTCCAAATAATATAATACCGCGTTTTGCGGCCGCATCCACATCTATATGATCCCAGCCCGTGGCGGCAACGCCTATGCATCGAAGGCGCTTTGCGGAAGTAATAACTTCCGAAGTAACCTTTGTTGAAGTTCGGCAAATAAGGGCATCGTATCTCGGTATTATTTTTAAAAAATGCTCTTTTGACTTAATTTTTACGTAAGTAATGTCAAGTCCGCTGTCTTTCAATAAGTTAATCGCCTCCATATGTATCGGGTCGGTTATGAGGACTTTCATTTTTGACATATGTAATAGCATAACCCTATTCTAGGCGTTAGTCCATATCAATTATAGTTTTTTTACTAACACAAGCGATAGGGCAAAAGTTAGAAATTTGGCAAGAAGTCTACCCGCAATTACTCCCCATATTCCGTATCCCAAAGTTACAAATACAAACATGAGTAGTGTTTGAGAAATTCCGGAGAATATATCAAGTATGTAGCTTTGCTTTACAGCCATTTGGGACTTCAGCGCCGCACTTGGTAGGCCCCCACCGCCCAGGAGTAGCATAAGCGCGAATGCCTGCGAAAATGCTATAGATTCTGTATATTGGGGGAATATAAATTTGTAAATATATGGCGCGACGAGAAAGTAAAGGGCGACTACGGGGACCATAATAAGCGTTACCAACAAAATTTTTCTAAATAGAGTAGATTTTATTTCCCCCGCTGACCTTTGGGAGAATTTTGGCAAGGCAAGCTTGGGGAGATTTTTAAGTAGCATTCGCATCTGATCGGGCACGGCTGTCGCGAAAACATATATTGCGACCTCTACCGCGCCGAGATAATGGAAGATAAGAATCTTATCTATGTTTGCCGCCCCTATTCCAAAAAGATTTAGTAAACTTAAATGTTTGCCAAAAGTTACTGTTTGAGGGTCCTTTTGTTGGGTAGCCGGAAATTTCTTAAGCGTGATTAGGAAAAATATTAACCGGGGAATCGTTGATCCCAAAAAGTATGCCAGGAGTATCACGAATATGTTGTCTGTAAGCAATACGGTTGCGGCAAGGGCTGCCGTGGCTATGACTTGTGTGAGGGAAAAATATTTCGTTGATTCTCCAAAAAGCTTCTTGCCATGGAGGAGCGAGTGATAGTGTCCAAAGGCATCCATAACCGGTAGAAACAACGCGGCCAAAAGAAAAGAAAACCCAAGAATATTATCTTGGTTGATGAAGTAGTAGCTGGCAAACGCTATGCTTATCGGCGCAGCAAGCAGGCCCCAGCGTAATTTTGATTTGAATCCCTCCATGAAAGAGCCTTCGTTGCCCTGCGCTACTGCTCGTATTACTGCTTGAGTCATTCCGGGCAAAGCGACAATTGCTATTATCCCGGCTATGGAGAGCAAATATCTATAAGTCCCATACGCTTCTTTCGGTAGAAAGTTCGCAAAAGCTATAGCAAGGAGAAATGCCGATAGAGAAGATATCACTTGCCCCAAAGTAAGCCAAAAGCCGCCGTGTAGGAGATAAATATTATCTGTGCCGGTGTACTTTTGAGCGTAGCGCAGGAACCGATATGTTTTATTCTTGAGGTTGCGTAGCATGTGATTCCATTATC
>JBASTI010000023.1:0-7038 GCA_049274815.1 Candidatus Spechtbacterales bacterium
GATAGAGACGCGAAGCCGTTAAACTGCGGGGTTACTGTATACAAAAAAGTGCCTGTTTGCGGCAAATCGGGCAGACTGGCACTTCAATGCTACAACAAGAAACTATACGACGATTATTTCTGACAGATTTCAAGATTGATGGGACATATTTTTTCGATCGTCTCCCCAGAAACTTTTTACTAAAAGAGGAGTTGCCATCTGCCGTTCGGCATGTGTGCGACGCAATAGTCCTTATACGTGTGCGCGACGCGCAAGGGATTATCGGTTTTGGTACGGGACTTGTTTTGGGCAGGGCCGTTCTGACTGCGCTACATGTGGTAAAGGACGCCGAGAGTATTAGTTTGACGCATGGACAGTGCGAAATCGGAGCGAGAGAGATTGCCAGAAACAAGAATTCTGATTTTGCTTTACTGGAACCTGAAAAATTGCTACTCGCGCCGAGCGTTGTGCTGGCAGGGAAATGGCAGGCGGGGTATGGCGAGCTTTACGTCGTGGGGCATTTATTTTTGCGGGAAGCGCGTGAAGGCGAGACAAGTACTTATCGAAAGCTTCCATGCGCTTATAAGATTAAGGGCACAGCGCGGCGGGAGGCAAGGCGGGGCAGATTCGCTGTTGCCGTTCCTTCTGCGGTGGAAAACTTTTTCCGTGGTTTCTCCGGTGGCGTGCTTGTGGATTCCTATGGAGTCATAGTAGGGATGACGCAGGCGACAGCGAAAATGCCAAAGTGGATTTTGGGTGGGGGTGGTGGGATTCTACTTCGTTACTCCGCGTATATTGTAGGTGCGCGCGGCTATAAAATGCGCGATTTCTTAAAAAAAGTAATAAGTAACGACTGATTCGCTTCGGTCGTTTTTTGTTTAGAGTTATGCTAGAGTGGGAGATATGAATACGCGAAGGCAAAAGATATTTTTTGTTGCCGCGTGGGCTGCGATTTCCGGAATTATTCTTTTGGGAGTTTGGTTTTTTGATTACAGGGATGAGAGCGGTGAGGGGGGCGAGAGGGGCGCAGAGGAAATTGTGGAGGAAAAGTTTCGTCTAGTAGAGTACATGGTAGAAGATGGCGATACATGGGAGAAGATTATGGCAAAGATTGGGATGGATTGGAATTTGGGGCTGGAGCTTCTTATGGCCTCCCAAGGCGCGCATAACCTTGCCTCAATACATGCCGGGAATGAACTTCGATTGCGATTTGATTCCGCGACCGGCGAACTTGCAGGCGCGGAATATGATATTGACGACGAGCAGTTTCTTGCGATTAAAAAAAATGATGCCGGGCAGTTTGTCGGAGAGTCGAGGGATATTGAATACGAAATAGAAACAGCGATCAAAACCGGGGTTATAGAAAGTTCGCTTTTTGAAACCGCGCGGCAAGAGGGGATACCGCCCGGGATAATTCTTGAGATGGCACGGATTTTTGGCTGGGATGTTGATTTTACATCCAGCGTTCAGGCGGGGGACGATTTCATAGTCGCTTATGAGGAGAGATTTCGCGCCGGAGAGAAGGTGAAACCCGGCAAGATTCTTGCGTCGCGATTCACAAATTCCCGGAAGGATTTTTACGCGTTTTTTTATGAGGATCCGTCGGGGTACGCGGAGTATTATAATCACGATGGCAGAGAGATGCGCAGGCAGTTTTTGCGCTCGCCGCTTGATTACAAGCGGATAACCAGCAGTTTTTCATATAATCGTTTCCATCCAATTTTAAACACTTTTACAACGCACCGCGCCATTGACTACGCGGCCGCGGCGGGCACGTCGGTTTCAGCGACCGCGCACGGGACCGTCACATACGTCGGCTGGAAAGGAGGCAATGGAAATTATGTGGGAATGAAGCATGCCAATGGCTATAGTACAGGATATGCTCATCTTTCCGCTTTTGCTAAGGGGACAAAAGTGGGCGCGAAGGTGACGCAGAATCAAGTCGTTGGCTTTGTCGGTTCAACTGGCCTTTCCACCGGTCCGCACCTGCATTACGAAATGCTTAAAAACGGCGTTCTCATAAACCCTCTCGCCATGGACCTCCCCCCCGGCAAGCCGGTGGAGGAGGAATACATTGAGGACTTTTACATAAAAAGGGATGAGCTCATGGGAATGATTCAAAAATAAAAGAAGAGGCATTTATTTGCCTCTTTTTGATTATTCTCGTTCTGCTTCCGGAAGGGTATTGAAGGTATCGCGTATGGTAATTACCCTGCAGGAGGCATCATCTCCCCTAAGGAAACGTTCAAGCGTTTCCTGTTTGTTCCCACAGCTCAACATTTCGCTTGTGTGAGCTTCCACGAGGACCGTGTCCACAACTCCCGCATAATCGCTCGTGGTTAAGGTGTACATCCAGTAAAATTTTTCGCCTCGGAATATCGGACGCGGCTCAACGACGGCTAAACTATTCTTTACATCAAGCTGGGGATAGTTTGTCCGGACATAATCCAGTGCCTTCCTTGGTCCAAGGAATCCGCTGTCCGACCCCATACTATACACGGAAATGTCGCCGCTCGTCGCGTCAATATAGAAGAACTTGTATGAACCATTAGCGCCCCATGGCATTGCGGCCACAAACCATTCTTGCCCGGATTCAGTGGGCAAGAGGTAGGGCATGTTTTCGCCCCAATAATAAAGGTTGTACCCGGGATCCGCGATCACAACTTGGTCTATATGCCGGAAGTAGTAGTTGACAAGGCCGTTTTTGGTTTGGTAGGCCCCCACATATTTTTTGGCAAGTTCCTTGGGCACAAGGCGTACGCCTTGGAGCAGGTGGTGTTTTCCAAACTGTTCAGGCTTTACATCCTCGATGTAGCCGTCGCTGTATGTCAGCAACACTCCGCCGAGATGCGGCACCATAACTGGGAATTTGAGCGAGTAATCCATGTACGGCGCTACGGCTACAACAAGGCCGGCCATGACTTTGTGTCCAAGGGGTGTTTGGATGTAGTAAATATCCGTTATCTTAGACCAGTAGCGCTTCTCGTGGAGCTTCCACATTAAGCTGTCTGAAGCCACCATTCCCTCGCCGTACTTCATCTTATCGCGTGTCCAGGAAACATTGCCCCGGCTGTCCACAAGGCCGATTCCGTCGGAATTGCCCTTTTGCTGGTTCCAGAAGCCGTAGGGTTGACGCGCAACCTGCCAGACGAATTCGCCGTCCAGCACTATCGGGTCTGCCGCGCCTACTATGACTGCCGATTCTTGCAGTTTATTATTGGCGTAGACAAAGGCGACTGGCTGCGGGAGGTAGCGGACATTTGTCGTTTGGCGAGGTTCGGAGAGCTCCGTATAGACAAGCGAGTCGTACATCGCGCTTCTTATCCAGCCGTTGTAAAGGGCGCCGTAAGACGCAAACCAGCCGATAGACCCTACGACGAAGAACACGACGAAAGTTAGAATTCCCGTGACCAGAGCAGTGTCTATGTTTGTCTTGTAGCCTTGGCGTATATAAAAGGCCAGTAAGCCCAGTAGTACGGCACCCGCGGCAACTATAAGCCATCCGAGCCATAGCCCGGCGTTGGCGTAGAATACAGTAAACCACAAGCCGTGGAACCAGCTCCTCCAGGCCAACATCCAAGTGACTGTGAGGGCGATCGAGCCCAGTCCAAAGAAGAACGCAAAGCGGCCCGCGAGGCGAACCCTGTTTGCCGACGCTATGATCGATATCCAAAATATAATCCAGGAGATACAGCTTACTCCGAATGCCGCCCACGCAACCATCATGATTCCGGCCCTCCTTGTCAAAAAGCTTTCCGCGTATTTAGATTCGCGGATTTAGTTGTATGTTATATTATTCCGTGCAATTTGTCAAGGGTTTGCATATATTAAAGCGCGTTGATATTATAGTAATATGGAAAATCAAATTCAGGGAGAACAAAATATAGAGAGAAATAATTCCCAGTTCACCAAGAAACAACGCCGCGAGCTTCGGCGCGAGGAAAAGCGAACGGAGCAGGAAAAAGCGCACAAGGCGAAGGGGCGGAAAAATATAGTAGTATGGGCACTGCTTTCCGTTGCCATAGCGGCAGCCGGCCTTGGCATTTTTAGATATCTTTTTTCGGAGGAAGTAACCAGCGGAGAATTTGATGTAACAAACGCGTGCGTGAATCACGGAGGCATTAGCATGCACATACATGCCGATTTAAGAATTGTAATAAACGGCGATGCAGAAGTTATACCCGAAAATATCGGTGTCACCCCGGGGTGCATGCGTCCACTTCATACTCACGACAGTACCGGACGGCTGCACATTGAATTTCCTCGTCAACACAACTTTATACTCGGTGAATTTTTCAAAATATGGGATAAGCCATTTCCAAGCGAAATATCAATGACCGTAAACGGTGAAGATAACGCCGAATTCGGTAATCTTATTTTGAAAGATGGCGATAGGATTGAGATAAGATACGGAGATAAATGAAAATAACGGTACCCACAACTATTGTTATTTTTGGAGCGACGGGGGACCTTGCAAGGAATAAGTTGTTCGCCGCGCTTTTCTCCCTTTTTAGTCACAAATTGCTTCCTAAAAAATTTAGGATAATTGGTTTTGCGCGGTCAAAACTAAAAGACAGGGAATTCCAAAAATTTATAGAAGAATCAATAAAAAACAAGGGCGGCTCCTTTGTTAAAAATGCCATGTATCAGCCCGGTTTTTTTGAGGATCCCGGGGCATACACGAATCTTGGGAAGATGCTTTCGGGCATTGATAGGGAATTTCGCGCTTGTTCAAATAAACTTTTCTACCTTGCGGCGGCGCCCAAATACTACAAAACAATTTTTGAAAACTTGGCAAATTCAGGGCTTACGATTCCTTGCGCCGATGGCGAGGGCTGGACGCGGGTTTTGGTGGAGAAACCCTTCGGCGAAAACATTCGGGCGGCACAGGAGCTTGACGAGCTGCTCTCCAAGCTTTTTCGGGAGGAGCAGATTTTTCGCATAGATCATTATCTCGCGCGCGAGACAATGCAGAACATTTTAACTTTCAGGTTTTCAAACAGAATTTTCGAGCCGTTATGGAATAACCAATATATAGACAGGGTTGAACTTAAGCTTTTAGAGAAAGGCGGGGTTGGGGAACGAGGGGCATTCTATGACGAGATAGGGGCTCTGCGAGATGTGGGTCAAAATCATATGCTACAGATGCTTGCCCTTGTTGCCATGGGTCATCCCCAGAGATTTGACGCGGGGGCAATCCGTCGAGAGCGCGCCAAAATCCTGGAAGCATTGAGGCCAATTCCCGAAAATGATGTGGGCAAGGTAACTTTGAGAGGCCAGTATAGTGGGTATCGAAACTTAAGTGGAGTAAAGTCAAACTCAAATACCGAAACCTATTTTAAGGTGACGGCGCATATTGACAACGCGCGCTGGAGCGGCACGCCGTTTTATATTGAGTCGGGCAAGAGCCTCGCGGAAAATTTGGTGGAAATTAATGTGCACTTCAAGGAGGCGATTCCTTGTTTTTGTCCACTTCCCCATATGGGGCACAAACATCAAAACATGCTTTCTTTCAGGGTGAAGCCCAAAGAAGGTATAGTTCTCCGTTTTTGGGCAAAAAAGCCAGGTCTTCAAAACGATATTGAGCCCAAAAATCTTACCCTTGAATATGGAAACCGGAAGATTCCCGAAAGTCAGGCAGAAGCGTATGAGAAAGTTCTTTTTGACTGTATCGCGGGCGAACAGATGCTTTTTGCAAGTACCGAGGAGGTCGTGGCAGCGTGGCGATTTGTAATGCCGATATTGACCGGCTGGCAAAGGGGCGCGGCGCCGCTTAAAATTTATAAAAAGGGGAAAGAATTATGAAGATTGGATATATAGGACTTGGAAAAATGGGGCTTAATATGGTGGAGCGGCTCGTGGAGAAAAGGCACGAGGTTTTTGCGTTTGACTTGAACGAAGAAGCGCGTAAGGCGGCAGAGAAAGCCGGATCAAAGCCGGTTTCATCAATAGAGGAGCTCGTAAAGATCCTGGAGCCGCCGCGGACTATTTGGGTTATGGTGCCACACCAAGCAGTAGAGGAAGTGATTGGGCAGGTTGTAATGCATCTTGCTGACGGGGATACGATTATTGACGGGGGTAATTCTCCCTACCTCGCATCAATGCGTCGCGCAAGTGCTCTTGAATCAACCGGAGTTAATTTCGTAGACGCGGGAGTTTCTGGTGGCCCCGGAGGCGCAAGAGATGGAGCATGTATTATGGTGGGTGGCGATAAAGAAGATTTTGATAATCTTGAGCCGTTATTCCGTGATCTTGCCGTCCCCGACGGTTACGGATACATGGGCACGCACGGCGCAGGCCACTTTGTAAAAATGGTGCATAACGGCATTGAGTATGGGATGATGCAGGCGATAGCCGAAGGGTTTTCCCTTATGAAAAAGTCTGAATTTAATCTTGATCTTAAAAAAATAGCTGACCTCTATAATCATCGAAGCGTTGTGGAGTCGCGTCTCATCGGTTGGCTGAAAGAGGGATTTGAAAAATTTGGGCAGGAGATGGAAGGGGTTTCGCATACCGTGGGGGCAAGCGGAGAGGGAAAGTGGGCCGTGGAAGCCGCCAAGGAACTTGGTGTATCCGTAAAAGTCATGGAAGATGCCCTGAAATTCCGAAACGAATCCAAAAGGAATCCTAGTTACACAGGCAAACTTCTCCAGGCAATACGAAACATATTTGGTGGGCACATGGCATGAAAATTTACGACATCTCACTTTCTCTTAATAGTAAAACTTTGATATATCCGGGCAATCCGGAAATCACCGTCGAGCCATATCGAACAGTGCCGGAGCATCCTACAAATCTCTCCAAGATTACTTTTGGATCGCATACGGGGACGCATGTGGACGCGCCAAGGCATGTTGATAACGACGCAATAGGCGTTGACAAGGTGAGCTTGGAGGCATGCATTGGGCCTTGCCGTGTGCTTGATATGACAGGCGTAAACGAAAAAATAACTACTGCCGATTTAGAGAAAGAGCGCATCAGAGAAGGCGAGAGGATTCTCGTGAAAACACAAAATTCTCTTCGCGGCTTTGAAAAGTTTCCCGACGATCCTATCTACCT
>JBASTI010000024.1:0-5342 GCA_049274815.1 Candidatus Spechtbacterales bacterium
CGCGCGTCTTTCTGGTACATCGCCCAGATTGGATTGCTTGGCGGCGGGGGCAACACATACGTTTCCCCGTTTGAATTTTTCGGGGTTGTGGAAGTAGCAACGGTAAAATCAGCGAAATTGTTGTCGGTGTCTGTGTGGCTTGCGTTGCGCGTTAAACTTTGGCCAGCCGCGGGAGTTGTAGCGGCTGAAGCGCCTTCGTATAGCGCGATGCCAGTTCCCCATCCTATCGTATCTACTCTATTATCGTAGGCATACTGGCTCGATGATGCCGATGTTGGATCAAACGGAAAAATAGCGACTGTACCCGCGGAATTGCTTAGTTGCATAGAATCGTATGGCTGCCAATCCGCCTTTGGGTTGCCCGTGGTTGTCGCGTAGTCTTTAAGTCCGACCAAGTAGTAGCCAGCCGGCGGAATTGCTGCGCCTGCCGGAAAAAGTTTGTTGCGAAAGGGCCCATTGGGAGCAGACGTACCATTCCAGGAAATTCGCGTTGAGGGATAATACGAAAAGTAATACCCCGCAAGCGTAGTAGTGCTCGATGAGGGATTATACAACTCCACAAACTCGGAGTCGCTTATCTGAATTTCGTTTATCACGATCTGGTAGAGGTCAATAACAACTCCCGCGCTCTCCGCCCATGCTCCTATGTTTTGATGAATATCTGTGCCGCGGACGCGGAAGTAGTAGGTGCCGTTCGTCGCGTTTTGATAATTTTTGCTTGTTGTGGTTGTAGTCGCGCTTCCCCAATCTTGCCACGCGCTAGAAGATCCGATTTTATACTGGACTTGGTAATAGGCGAGGTCGTCTGCGGTCGTGTTCCACTGAATCTGAAATGTCGGATTATCTATCGCGTAATTTGCGACTGCTATTGTGGAGGTTGGCGCTGTGAGGTCAATCGGATCCGTGGACCGCGCTGGGCTAGTTGGCGGTTCATAAATCCGGACTATTGGTCTTACTGGGGTGTCCGGCAACTCCTCTAAAATTTTTTTTTCCAAACACGCGTCTCCCCAAAACCCCCTCCTCTCCAGTTTTGCGGCCGATTCCACGGTTTCGAATCTGTGGCTGTACGCGTGGTTTTCTCCAAAATTAGACGCGTAGGCATACCCGCCCTCAACCAACGAAACGGTTACAAAAATATCAGGCGAATCAATCGTACCGCTTAGGTTCACATCCTGCCAGACAAAACGAAGGAGGCGGCCATAGATATCCGTATCGGTAGGACCTTTGAGCAAAACAATTTGTTTATTTTCTACAAGCGCGCGATTTTTTTCTGTCGCGTCTTGGGCAAAACAATTGTCTGGCAGTTCCGGCGCGTCGATGCCTATATAGCGAAGTTTCTGCCCGCTTGAAAGCTCAACCGTGTCGCCGTCAATGACGCGGGTGACGAGGGCGACTTCGGTTTCGGGTTCGGCCACCGCAGAAACGGGAGTGGGAATAAGTGTCTGGGGCAGTCCCCCTCGGGACGGCTGCCCACGCGCAATTATAGGAGCCGGGGTCGGTTCGGCCGGCCGCGGAGCGATAGGTGTCTGCCCCAATACGTCGGGGCCCGCCTCCGATAAATTATCGCTTACATTTCTTATCCCGATCCCCGCGATAAAGTTACCGGTATTCTTAAAAAATCCGGCGATGTTGCTTGCGATTTTTGCATGCACTGGGACTAATACTTTTTGCGGATTATGGTACTCCTCCTTGGCCCAAGCGAAGGTAGGAGTTTTGCCGAAGTAATCGCCGATAAGCGGAAGATTAATATATTTTTCTTCTTTTGTTTCTAAAAATGGTATACGGACCTTATCTAGCTTAACTACTTTGTATGGGTTAAGGCCGAGAGTGGGAGATTTTTGTTTATCAAAAGATTTTCCAGGCGCAAACTTGTTGATGTAAGAAAAATCTAAGTCATAAAGCACATAATCTGTGTGCGAAATCTTTTTCCCATGATCAATATCTTCCTGTGTCCATTCTCCGCCCTGTCTCCCTAAATTCCAAGCAAAAAAGTCACAAGTTCCATCAACTTTTTCATCCGGACAATTCGCATGCGATCCATTGCCAACATAAGTCCAAATATGCCTTGCGTCTTGCGATTTAATTTCAAGCACATGGCCCGAACCGTGAGCCGACCCTACTGCTTTATTTATATTTTTAGATTCTTTATCTATAAAAACAAATACCGACTCCCAATCGCCATAATGGCCATTTTCATAATTATTCATCACATAAAACAACCAATATTGATACACGATTTCATCGCCGGCATCATTTATATTGTAAAAAACCTTAACTTTTCCGAATTTTTCGTCTAGAGACAGCTTGTCGTACTCCGCCACAGCAGTTTTCCCCGAAAGTTCCTCGCCGTTTTTATCGTAATAAAAATCCAGCGGGTCAGCCGGATAGTATTTTTCTTCAGAATCAAACCATAGATTGGGCGCGTATTCCCTCGCGTCGGGATAATCGGCGCGATCAGTACCAACTTGCGCCCAAATTAAAAAACCAGCCCCCAAAAACGCGAGTACTATAGCTGGTATAAAAACTAAATATTTCTTCAGATGGTCATTGAGCCCTCCTTCTCTTTTTTACTTATTTTTAGCGATAGAGATAATCCCAAAACTATTCCGATAATCAAAAAGGTCAATATGTAATTGACAAGCAGTGAATTAAACAAATTACCAATAATATTTCCTAAAATCGGACCGATTATTGCAGCCAAGCCAAACCCAAACGCTCCCCTTAAAACCATCGGCAATATTTTTTTCCTAAGTCCTATTGCAAAAAATAGACCCATAAAGGCTCCGACAAGGGCAAAGTTTAACCAGTACGAGGCAATGCCAAGTTTCGGATCTAAGGCAAGAAAGTTCGCGAAGTCAGCTGGCGGGTTAAAAATAGCAAGGATACGTATTCCTAAAATAGATAAATTATAAATCCCCACCCACGCCGCAATAAAACCCAAAATAGCGCCAATCAATCCCAGCAAAACAACCCAAAGCACTCCTTTCACGCCTCTCGTTGGCAACGCTAGGCCCAGTCCCCCTAAAATTCCTAGCAGAATTGCCCCAATAATAGTGAGCGGGTAGTCGGCTGGCGGGGTACTTCCGTACAAATCCCACCCTCCCCAAATCGCCCCGGCAATGCCAAAAAATATCATGGCGGATAATATTCTCGATCGAAAAATTTTAGCAATATTTTTATTCACCTGCCAAAGTTATAATATTCAGTAAAAATAATGCCGCTATTAAAAGCAAATAAATCAATACGACAATGACACCTGCAATAGTTATTTTAATCAGTTGTTGATTTTGCGAACTACTTAAAATATTACTGGCAGGTATCAGCGCAAACAGCGCAAGCACCAGTAAATTATACCCTCCCGTAAGAATTAGCTGCAACACATCAAGCTCTGACGCCTCAAGCAATACCCTCTTTATGGTAGAAAAAGCAAACCACAACGCTATCGCTAAAAAAGGTGCGCTAAACACTAAACTTAATTTATACCCAATCTTTTCTTGAAAAAAACTCAATAACAGACTGAGGATTTCCAACGGGCCGGCTATAAACGCAGTTATCATTAGCCCCCATATAAAAAATATGCTTTCACCCTCGCTAGCCAACAAGACCAGTCCATAAAAAAACATCAATCCCACAACGCCAACTATTGCAATCAACCTTGTTGCCACTGAAAGTCGCCTATAAATCATAGCCTAAACCCTGCCGCCGCAACAGCAAAATATTTCCGCCTCGTCATCCCTTCCAGCTTTTTTCGCAAATTGTTCTCCATATTATTATCCTAGTTTACACTTCCTATCCCCGTCAACCCCTATCCATAAAACTAACGGGGTCAGACCCCGTTAGTTTTATTCCAACGCGATATATTTTAAATCCTCCTCGTAGGAATCCGCTTTATGTTTTATCCAATCCCCCACAGCGCCTGCGCATCCCTTTGGCCCGCCGTATAAGTCTGTAAACATTACCCGATTAGTAAGCGAGGGGAAATTTTTCTTCCCTATATAATCAAGATAACTAGACCAACGATAAGAATTCAACGTCGCGAGGGCTTTCTTCTCGTCCCGCAGACCCGCAGTTTTCCATAAGGGCTCCGTCAATTGGCAGGGATTGGTATGAATGTACGAAAAAATTGTATTAAGCTGATAGTCGTTCTCTATATCCACGGCCTTAAAGTGACTCTGAAAAAGAGACCCGGTACGATCGTACTTCTTATTTATATAGGCCGCATACCCGCCCTTCACCTTCTGCATAAAAAGCGAAATCCCGCCATCCTTCACTTGCCGCAGAAGTAGGTGGAAATGATTCGGCATCAAGCAAAACGCAAGTATTTCTACAAGGAGCTTTCTCTTTCTGTCTTTTCTTCCCCTTTTACCTAAATCTAAACTAACGGGGTCTGACCCCGTTAGTTTAGATTGTAATAACATTTGTCTGTATCTATCATCGATCGCTTCCACATCGTTAAACTCATGCAAATCCCGAATTAATCTAAAATTATCCTTACTGCTAAAGAATATATTCTGCTGCGCATTTCCCCTGCTTATGACGTGATATATATTACCCGTAGCTAATTGTATAGTCTTCCTAGCCATAAAACTAACGGGGTCTGACCCCGTTAGTTTTATTATGCTTCACAATTTTTAAAAAAACAATGGGGGGTCCCCTATCTATCTCAACGCCTCGCCATCCATTGACAGATCCATTTAACTTATATAACTAAATAAGTAACGACGTTCTACATTAAAAACTAACGCAGGGAGAGTAAAAATGACTGCTTACCGAAACACATGCCCGCAATGCAGGGCCGATATTCACGAAAGAAAAGACAAAGACGGATGGTACTATGTTTGTCTCTACTGCGGCTGGACTGGCAACATGGAGGAACTGGTGACGGAGTGGGCAAACATCAAGGCAGGTAAAGAACGCCATGCATAAACATGTGGCGGAAGCAAAATATAGACTCGTAAAAAACCCGCAGCACTTGCGGGTCTTTATTTTGACATCTCCGCCTTCAGCCGCTCTACCTCTATATCCATATCTTTTGAAAATTTATCTACCTTGTCGGATATAATACTCCCCACGACAAAAGCAAGCGAAATCAGAACCACAATCGCAAACCAATCAATAGGTCGGTGTCTCTTAATATCTCGCCTGATCATCTGTATGGGCATTGGACTTATTATAGCAATGGCACAAGCCGTTGACAATGATGAAAATTTTTGAGAATAAGTAACCAGTTCCTACCATATCTTCATCATCTGGCGGACAGGCAATTCCGCATGGCGCGGAATTTGGGCTTTAGTTTGCCTGATGCTGGGGAAACAATATTCCCTGCCTGCCGGCAGGCAGGG
>JBASTI010000025.1:0-7089 GCA_049274815.1 Candidatus Spechtbacterales bacterium
CCCCGAGCTATTACCGGCGGTGCAGGAGTAGTGAGGATTACCACAGGGGTTACTACCGGCGGCGTCGAAGCCGTCCCAACATCCACCGTCAATTCCGACGGAGAATCGTCGTCCGCTACATTAGATACATTGGCCTCGTTAGTATTCCCACCAAACAAATTCACAAATGGATTCGCCACAGTCCTTCCCACCGCCGCAAGAAAATTTCCGGTATCATTGAAAAATCCGCCGATGCTACGGGCAATTTTTGTGTGTGTCGGCGTCAGTATCTCCTGCGGATTATGGTATTCCTCCTTTGCCCAGGCGAAGGTAGGGGTCCGGCCGAAGTAGTCTCCAACCAAGGGTGGATTTATATATTTCTCTGATTTTGTATCTATAAGGGGTATGCGTACTTTATTCAAACCGGATACTTTATATGGGTTTACGCCCAAAATCGGAGATTTTTTCTTATCAAAAGACGTAGCATCACCAAATTTGTCTATGTAAGGCTGCTCTAAGAAAACAATTTTTAAATCGGCAAAATCAAAAATATCACCCTCAGAATCCCAGGATTCTCTAACTTTCCATATATTAGAGTCGCAGATACTCCCCTTGAATTCAACCGGACAATTCGCATGTGATCCGTTCCCCACATATAACCAAACGTGCCGCGTACCTTCTGATTTTATTTCCAACTTATGGCCCGACCCATGCGCCGAACCTACGGCCTTGTTGATATTTTTGGATTCTTTATCAACAAACACGAACACTGACTCCCAATCGCCATAATGGCCGTTTTCGTAATTATTCATTACATAAAATACCCAGTATTGATATACGAATTCACTTCCGGAGTCATCCACCTTGTAAAAAATCTTTGCTCTATTCAGTTTTTCCTCCAGTGAAAGTCCATTATATTTTGCGACAGCCACTGCCCCGGAGATCTCATTGCCGTTTTCTTCATAATAAAAATCCAACGGATCTGCCGGATAGTATTTTTCCTCGGAATCAAACCAGAAGTTAGGCGCATAGTCCCGTGCGTTTGGGTAGTCAGCTCGGTCAGTGCCAACTTGCGCCCATAATAAATAACCGGTTCCTCCAAGAACCAGTAGGACAGCTGGCAAAATTATCAGATATTTCTTCATGTCTTGCGCATGCCTACCGTTAAGAATACGCTAAATATAACACAAATTATAATAAAAGTCAATATGTAGTTTAGTAATAAAGCATTAAACAAATTCCCAATTGCATTGCCTATAATCGGCCCAATTATTGCAGCTAATCCAAACCCAATCGCTCCTCGCAAAACCATCGGCAGTATTTTCTTCCTTAGTCCCAAAGCGAAAAACAATCCGATAAAACCTCCGGCAATAGCGAAGTTAAGCCAGTATGCACCAACTTTTAGATTAGGCTCCACTTTTATTAAGTCAACAAGGATACTAGGGAAAACTGCAAAAATGTTTGTACCCCAAATAAGTAAGGGGTAAATACCGAGGCCGGCTATCCCAAACCCCACCACAACACCGACGAATCCCAGCCCCAAAACAGTCAAAATGCGCTTTGGACTACCAGCGTACAAGCTCAGTCCTAATCCTCCAAATATAGCCAAAATTAAACCGCCGACTGCGGTAAGCGGGTATCCGGAATGTTGTCCTGCATACAAAAATCCTCCCCAAATCGCCCCGCCCAAGCCGAAAAGTAAAACAGCCAACAGTACTCGCGATTGATATATTTTTTTGAAAAATTTATTCACCGGCTAAAGTTATAATATTTACCAAAAACAATGAAGTTATTAAAAGTAAGTAAAGCAATATTGATATGATACCCCAACCAGCTACCGTTAATAGTTTTTTATTTTTTGAAATGCTTAAAATATAGCTAGAAACTATCAGCGCAAATGGGGAAAGCAACAATAAACCAAATCCTCCGCTAACGAGCGCTTGCATTGCATCGATTTGTTCTGTCTCGAATAATATCCTTTTTACGCTAGTGAAAGCAAGCCACGCTAGAGCTACAATAAAAGGTGCACTAAAAATTAGACTCAATTTATACCCAATCTTTTCCTTGAAAAAAGTCAATACCAAGCTAAGAGCTTCTAGGGGAGCAACTATCAACACAACCGCCAGCAATAGCCATGTCGCGAACTTGCTCATGTCTCCGGCATCCAATAGCAATAGTCCGAAAACAAGCGTAATGCCCACGACACCTAAGATTACGACGAGTCTTGCAAGGATTGAAAGCCGCCTATAAACCATATCCTTAAATTTCAAACCCAGCCGCCGTGATCGCAAGCCGTTTCAAAAACCCTGTTTCAAAAACTTTTGTAGCCATTACTACTATTGTAGTTTTTAACCCCAAAACGTGTCAACGCCTCACCGTAAACGACGGTGAGGCGTTGACGGCCTAGAGCACTTTATAGCGCGCAAAACGGCCTGTCCGGCCTTCCTGCTTGAGAATCCCCTCCCGCTCAAGATCATCCAGGTACCGTTCAGTCGTCGCGTCCGAAACGCCAAGCAACTTCTCCACTTCGTCGTTCGTCACACTATCCCTGCCCCGTATAAACTCCCGAATTTTAGACAAGTTCTCCTCTTTCTCCGCCTGCTGCTCTTTTATAATATTCGCTTTTTTCTTTGCACCCAAATGTGCCTTCGCTCTAACCTTCGGCAAGGCAAGGTAGCAACCGATAAGAATACCCACAACGCCGATGATGAGAAAAATGATAAATTGTGGCATAGAATTATCCTGTCTCTAATTACACTTTCTTATTCTCCTCGGCGTGAGCAGTAATCTCAAGGTTGCAGCTTTTGTGTTCCCGGCACCACGCCTGACACTTCTCAGCCCATTCGTGGTCTTCGTAGTGAAAACCGCACTCCTCGCATTGGTATAACTCTTTATCGTTTTGTTGAATAACTTTGACCATAAACTTATTCTACCCCCCTCAACCCCACTTCGCCAAGCGGCGGAAACAAAAAATTACCGACTCGGCGATTTCTCTAAAATAATTGAAGTCAAACTTTCGCTGTTTTATACTATTTTCGTTCTTTAAATTCTTTGACATGATTTTCGATTATGTTAACGTCACTTCTGGTTTTGGAAAAATTGTACATAAAAACTGTTATTAATCCAGACCAAACGCCTAACCACACCAGCGGCCAAGCATCACCGACATTAATATCTAGGTAAAACTTTACAAATACAATAGTGATAGCAACGCCAGTAGCACTATTTGCATTAGTCATTGCTATATCCCAACGTCTGTCTGCTCTACTCCTTGCATCTTTCCTCGGAAATCCTGATTCTACCCACTGTCTCACCTCCCTTTCTGTCGCATCCTCTTTAAGCAGGAACTTAAAAAGCTTAGGGAGCTTAAAGAACTTCAAAATATTCACCAAACAATTGTCACTCTTCTTTTCTTGGGGGAAGGCATACAAGCCAAATATATTAACTAAAAAATAGCTGAGACTTGAAATAACAAACCCTACTGCGAATATAAATACAACACTGGAGACTACATCTGTTATTCCGCCACTTGCGCTATTCGCCATAAACTTTAGGGTTTCCGAAAAATTTGCGCTAGCTAAACAAAGAATAGCTACTATCGGCGGAATTATAAATTTGTAATTAGAAATTTTGTCTATCATCACTCAAAATTACCTGCTCTTCATCCGTTATGACCACATTTTCCCTACCAGGGTAACATAGGGAAAAGATGGGGTCTACGACGGGAGCATTATCAGCCATAATAACTTCTAAATTGCCGCCGTATTTTTCTGCGAGTTTTTCTAACTTTTTGATAAATCTTTCTAGTTTCATAAAAGGCCCTTATAAGCTAACTATCGTAACCATAACCGAAATTCGGGATATGTTTCTTTATCATAAAAGTCCAAGTACTTATCATCCTCCCACACAAGTTCGGTAAAATTTTCGTAGTCCTCGCTGTATCCTTTGCACACTACGAGTGCACAGCAAAAAGGATTAAGCCGTAAAATCAGTTTTGCAAAAAATGGTGAAAGCGGTATCTCCATAATTATGTAACGCTATAAAATCCACGCGACACGAACTTCAGATATTCCTTATCGCGTAAAACCTGCAATTGCTGACGAATTTTATCCTTAATGTGCCTGTTGCTAGGATGAAGCGCACTCAATTCGCTCTCAAAAGCATAGACATCGTTGAGGGTGAATTCGCGCCTTCCAATCTTTTCGACACAACGCATAATATCGAGCAACCAACCTCTTGCTGATACCTCCTTCTCTTCTCGCAAAAATAATGTCTTTTTCCATTCGGCAAGCACTTTCTCTTTCGGCTCGGTTTGCCGTTGCCTCACCAAAAATATTTTTCCGATTTGTGGTATTTTCTGTAGTAGAATGTTGGAGCCCACCCAACCCGCACGTCTAGCAGTTATAGCGAGGGGTTTTCTCTTTTCAATAATTTCGGGCACAAAAAAATGTTTTGGTATTACAAAAAAATTTAAAACGCAAAGATTAGACGGACTGTAGCTGAGCACAAAAAGATTTGGGTTGTTGCTACTTCGTAACCGTTCCATCTTTGCACGATAGGCGCCATCAAGAATTTTTGTACCAATGCTGTTTTTCTTGCTTTTCAGCTCATAATCCTCTCGGCATTTCGAGCAGAAAAAATCCGCCACCGGCTGATTGTTCGGGTACTTATCAATTTCCAGATGTCCGCAGTTTGGACAAAAAACGGACTTGTCAACCCAATGTTCGGTCAAAACGCGGGCTTTTTGTGACGGGCTTTTGTAGCCTTTCGCAACTTGTGTGTCAAAGTTTAATTGCATAGTAGCTTTCCCGATAAACTTTTTTGCCGGTTGCCATTTGTCATTCCATTATCTCTTATACTTCGTAAGATTTCAACGCCTCACCGTCCGCCAGCTGGCGGATTTGCGGTGAGGCGTTGAAAAAAAATCCGCCGGTTATTGGGGCGGATTGAGGGAACGGTACTCTACTGGGCGACCTTCGGATTTGGCGCGCGCAATACCGCGCTTCATTCCTTCGGAAATTCCCAAGTCCGTATATACCACAGTTGCCTCGGCGACACTTCCCCAGGCAAGGCCGGCCTGGATGCCTAAGTTGCGCTCCTCGGGAATTTCATCATCCAAAATATACGGCTGTGTGTAAAGCAGGTGACTTGCAAAAGGAGCTTCGCCTCTCATAAGGCAATCATGCATGCACTTGCGCGCGTACTCTAAATTTCTCTCAACATCTCCTGCAAACGGACTTTCAACTATTACCCTGCGTAGCAAATTCATTTCCCTCCTCAAATTCAAACAAGATTAGGAATTCGGAACATAGCAGACGGGGAATGCTGCCACACCTACTGTCCACTCCGCATTAGCTCCGCACAAGAGATCTCCGCTTGGGCCGCCCTCAAGGGCACAGCATTGCGGCAGATTTGCCTCCTTAATGAAGGAAAGATCCCCGCATGCACCCGAGTGTAAATCTTCCGCGGAAACCTCCACGCACCTTGGCCCCTCTGTGGCAAGACCGCAGCTTGCGAGAATCTCCGCATCGCTGTACGGCGAACCGGCAAGCGCGTTCATCGCGAGGCACTGCTCGGCTTTTGCCGCTATTTTTTCATGCTGACGAACGTAGTTTGGAGAACTAGGATTCATCTCCTGCCATCCTAAAAGCATATCCTGGCACGACTGCATGCACCCTGCCACGCTTTCCGCATCCGCGCTCTTTCTGTGCTTGGCATTCTTCTCAAACCCAAAAGAGGCGGCATTCGTCTGCGCGGCATACACGACTACCGCGGCAAACACCAGCGCAACGATCGACAAAATTGTTGTTTTGTTAAGTTGAAGCGCCATTATATTTTTTATACACTTATGTATTATTATTGATAAAAAATCTACCAGCGACCTTTTATACGATTATCCCTATTGTAATTTCCTCTGCCTTACTATGTCAACTCTGTAATCTGTAATAACATAGCGCACAGTTGAAATAAAAATGCGACTTTTAGGAAAGTCGCCTATTAAAGTTCAAGCTCCATGACTATCCCCGACTCTTCCGGATCGTGATAGCAGTTGGGAATTACGTACAGCGCCCTGAAGCCAAACTTTTTGTTCAGTCCGATCATCCTTGCGTTGCTTTCCCGGCACACCGTAGCCATCCTCACAAATCCTTCGGATTTTGCATATGCGATTTGCCACGCCTTTAGTTTCTTGCCCAGTCCCCCGCCTTGAAACTCAGGCAAGATCGCAGTGCTTATGATATAAATACCGCCCGCACACTGGACCAACCCGTCTGATGGGGATATAACACACTCGCGGCGCAGAGCAGTACAGCCAGCGATAACACCACCAGCGAGAAACCAGTAACACTCCGTCCCCTCAAAATCCACCTCGCGCAGCCTGTCCGATTCTGAAAATATCCGCGCCTCTATCTCTACAAGGCGGCTTAGTTCTGTCCCCAAATCGATTCTTCTTACCTCAATCTTCATTCTCAAGCCTCCTGCCTACGACCACTACTTTACATTTCTATACCATAATCCCTATCCAAGGTCAAATACTTTCTGCCGCGACGAAAATCCGGAAACTAATCGCACGCGGGAGGGGGCGATGTTGAAGTAGTCTCCGAGCGCCCGGGCGATCGCGTAATTTGCAAGGCCTTGCCGAGGCGGGGCTTTGACGGAAACCTTAAAATGCGTCGAATCGATTTGCTCAACGCCTTCCTCTTTAGAGTCTGGCTTTGCCGTAACAAAAATTTTCATAGAACTTTTTTATCATCTTGCTTCTATATATGCTCTAAGCGCTTCTACTTCCCTATCCATATCTTTTGAAAATTTATCTACTTTATCGGAGATAATACTTCCTACTACAAAAGCAAATGAAATCAAAACAAGCATCGCAAACCAGTCAATCGGCCTGTGTCTTTTTATATCTCGCCTGATCATCTGTATGGGCATTGGACTTATTATAGCAATGGCACAAGCCGTTGACAATGATGAAAATTTTTGATAATAAGTAACCAGTTCCTACCATATCTTCATCATCTGGCGGACAGGCAATTCCGCATGGCGCGGAATTTGGGCTTTAGTTTGCCTGATGCTGGGGAAACAATATTCCCTGCCTGCCGGCAGGCAGGG
>JBASTI010000026.1:0-17577 GCA_049274815.1 Candidatus Spechtbacterales bacterium
CTTATGAGCAGCGACCTTTCTTAAAAGATCAAAGTGTGTGAGAGCATCAACGCCCATTGTCAATTCAAACGCTGTTTTCATATCAGCCTCCTATTCAGTTTTATGGGTACTATACCTACGAAAACATTAGCAAAAACAGCTATAAAAGTCAAGACACTTTGACTTTTCCCGATTGGTGCGCCCAGCAGGGATCGAACCTGCGACCGTCTCCTTAAAAGGGAGCTGCTCTACCGACTGAGCTATGGGCGCATTGAAAATTTAATTCGCTTTTCTCTTAGACCTGCGCAATAACGCAAGCGCAACTATACCTGCCAAGGCCCACCAGAAGTGTGCAAAATTGTTAATAAAAACTTCTTTTGTGATTATTGAGAGCTTATTATAATACGAATCCGGCGATAATTCAAGTAGCGATGCGCTAAAAAAACCCGCAATAACAATACTCAAGAGCAAAAGATGCCGCCACTGGCCATCTTCCTTCTTCGGCGAACCTAACGTTGAACGGATAATGGACCCCGTAAGAACAAAAAACAACACAAAAACTAGCACAAAAAATATCCCGACCAGAAACCAATCCCTGTACGCATCGCCGAGCCGGCTCGATATTATGTCCAAATATGGCACAAGGCCCGCGAGAACATACGCGAAGTATATGCTTAAAAGAAGCAACCCCAAACTCCTTTGCCCAACACTAAAGCCATACAAAAAAACAGCGATAAACAAAAAGATGATTATGCCCAAATCCCAGGATAAGGTAAAGCTATTAATTATAGAAGTAAGATGCTGCACTATATTCCTTCTTTTCTCAATTCCTCAAAAAGTTCTCTTGCGCGCTTGGACAACTTTTGCGGAGTTTTTATCGAAATCCTTGCGTAATGGTCTCCAAATCCCCGCCCTCCGAGCCGCGACATGCCCTTGCCTTGTAATTTTATCATTGCGCCGGATTCTGCGCCACTGGGGACTTTTATATCCGTCTCGCCAGAAAGTGTTTGGGTCTTCAGCAAATCGCCCAAAACTGCCTGCGGTATAGAAATTTGGATATCCGAATAAATATCGTCCCCTTTGCGCTCAAACTTAGCATGATCCCTGATGTGCACCTGGACATAAAGATTGCCGTATCCTCCCTCGCCCGCCGCGCCCTTGCCATTTATAACCATACTTTCTCCCGAATGTATGCCCGCGGGAATATCTAACGAAATATTTTCAATATCCTCTACAATTCCCAGGCCCCTGCATCTTGAACATTTCTTTTCGGGTATTTTCCCCTCGCCGCTACATGCGTTGCATTCATGGACTTGCGTGATAGAGCCAAGAACCGTCCTATGAGTTTGACGCACTTCCCCTGAACCACCGCAAGATTTACAAATGTTTAGTTTGCTGCCGGGTTCGTTTTTGTTACCTTGGCATTGCGGACACTTTATACTCTTTTTGAGAGAAATTTTACGCGTTACGCCGGAGTATGCCTCTTCAAGGGAAATCACGGCGTCTATTTGGATATCGTGCCCTCTTTGTTTTGTGCGCGAACGCGTACGAGCTCCGCCGCCAAAAAACTCTGAAAATATATCACCGAGATCAAATTCCTGCGACCCAAATCCACCCCTGCCGCTAAAGCCAGAAAAATTGTTGAAATCAAATCCTTGAAACCCTTCTCCATTCCGCGAACCAAAATTAGACCCAAACTGATCGTATTGGGCCTTTTTTCTCTCATCACCAAGCACCTGATAAGCTTCGTTTATTTCTTTGAATTTTTTCTCGTCGCCTCCTTGTTTGTCGGGATGATATTTATGCGCGAGCTTTCGATAAGCTCGCTTTACTTCCTCCTGTGACGAATTTTTAGGGACGCCGAGAGTTTTATAGTAATCATTCATAATATTAATTCCTCCCTCTCATTGCTTGCGATTATACCAAGAAGTGCTATTCGGGGGCGGCTTTCTTTTCGTCGGGTGGAGTTGGCTGCTGCGGATTCTGTTTGTACATCGCCTCGCCGATTTTTTGAAGAGTTGTGTTGAGATCCGCCATTGCGGATTTTATTGCCGCTATATCGTCGCCGTCCTTCACTGCTTTAAGCGCGTCTACTTTTTCCTGCACTTCTTTTTTAATGTCTTCGCTCACTTTATCGCCCGCATCCTTCAGAGATTTTTCCGCGAGATAAACCATTTGTTCGGCGCTATTCTTGATCTCAATCCCCTCTCGTTTCTTTTTATCCTCTTCAGCGTGCTGTTCCGCCTCCTTCTTCATCTTTTCGATATCCTCTTTTGAAAGGCCGGAGGAAGCCTCGATGCGTATGGACTGCTCCTTGTTAGTTGCCTTGTCAACTGCTTTTACGCTCAAAATACCATTCGCGTCAATATCAAAAGTAACCTCCACTTGCGGCATGCCCCTTGGCGCGGGAGGGAGGCCATCAAGAATAAACCTGCCGAGAGTTTTATTATCCGATGCCATTTCTCGCTCACCTTGAAGTACGTGAATTTCAACAGATGGCTGATTATCCGCCGCGGTAGAAAAAACTTGGGACTTTCCGGTCGGGATGGTTGTGTTTTTTTCTATTAGCTTTGTCATTACTCCTCCAAGAGTTTCTATGCCGAGAGACAAGGGAGTAACATCCAAGAGGAGCACATCCTTGACATCGCCCTGAAATATTCCGGCCTGGACCGCCGCGCCAATAGCGACAACCTCATCCGGGTTAATGCCAAGATGCGGCTCTTTCCCAAATATCCTCTTTACAGAGTCCACAATGGCAGGCATCCGAGTCTGCCCACCCACAAGCACAACTTCGTCAATTTCCTCAATTTTGAACCCGGAATCCCGCACCACCTGTTTTGTCTTTTGTTCCGCCCGCTCAATAAATTCGCTCACAAGCTCCTCAAGCTTTGCCCTAGACAATTTAAGGTCAAGGTGCTTGGGACCAGCCGCGTCAGAGGTAACAAACGGTATATTTATCTCAACCTCTGACATGCTTGAAAGCTCATGTTTTGCCTTCTCGGCCGCATCCTTCAACCGCTGAAGCGCAAAGGTGTCTTTTGATAAATCTATGCCTTCCTGCTTCTTGAATTCATTTATAATCCAACCAATAATTTTTTGATCAAAATCGTCTCCGCCCAGGTGCGTATCGCCCCCGGTTGCTTTAACCTCTACTGTGTCTTTGGAAATTTCAAGCACTGATATGTCAAATGTCCCTCCTCCAAAATCGTACACTACAATCTGCTCATCTTTTTTCTTATCAAGTCCGTAGGCAAGGGCAGCTGCCGTAGGCTCGTTGATGATACGGCGCACCTTAAGGCCCGCGATGACACCCGCGTCTTGCGTGGCTTTTCGCTGAGAATCGTCAAAATAAGCGGGTACGGTAATTACGGCCTCTTCAATTTTTTCGCCAAGTTTTTCTTCCGCGTCCTGCTTAAGTTTCTGTAGTACCATCGCGGATATTTCCGCGGGACGATACCATTTTTCCCCCATTTTTATATCTACCCCACCCTCTTTTGACTGCTGAATATCATAAGGGAGAAGCTTTTTATCGTGCTGGACTTCCTGATCAGCAAATTTGCGACCGATGAGGCGCTTTGCCGAGTATATCGTGTTTTTGGGATTTGTTACCGATTGACGTTTCGCAAGCACACCAACGAGCCGCTCATTATTTTTTGACAGCGCTACAACCGAAGGAGTTGTCCTATTCCCTTCCTTGTTCTCAATGATTTTTGGCTGGCCGCCTTCGATAATAGCCATTGCAGAATTCGTTGTTCCCAAGTCAATTCCTAATATTTTTGACATAATAATTACTTTTTTCAGCCAGAGGCTGATCCGCCTTTGGCGGAAATTATTTTACTACCTTAACTCGCGCCGGCCTGATCACTTTTCCATACAAGGAGTATCCTCTCCGCAATACTTCCGCGATTGTTCCGCTTTCGCCGCCCGACTCCGCTTCTCCCGCCGCCTCATGGTACTCAGGGTTAAATTTATCCCCGTGCTTGACCTCGATCTCCGTAACACCGTTATCGCCAAGCACATTCTCACACTGCCTTTTTATGTTGTAAACCCCCCGCACCCAGTTATCATGCTTATTATTTTCGGGGACAGATTCACAGGCGAGAACCAAATTATCCAGTATGGGAATAATTTGTAATAAAACATTTTCTGTCGCGAACTTTTTAAAATCCAAAGACTCCTTGTCCTTTTGTTTTATATAATTCTGATGGTCCGCGAGCGCTCTCTGCCATCCACCAAGATATTCCTGCCTTTCCTCTTTGCACTTTTTAAGAATTTTTCGCAGTTTCCTGATTTTTTTTTCAGCAACATCAGAATCCTCCTCCAAGTATTCCAATTTGTTCTCCTTTTCGTTTATCACTTTGTTAAATCCGCTCAAGAAGCGAAAGGTTTATTTTATAACGCATCCTCATCGGCCCAAGAAGCGCGATAAGACTATCGTTGATTCGAGCTGATATCATGCTATATTCTGGATTTTCAAAAAAGGGATTCTCGCTGCCGATAAAAATCGTAAGATCGCGCGTTAAATATTTTTCGACACTATCAATATAATTTTCAAACCGCTCAAGCTCTTCAAGCATTGAAAGTACTGCCGCATGCGTACTGAATTCAGGATTTTTAAAAACCTTTTTAAGTCCTAAATATTTAACTTCGCCGGCCTCTTCGTCTAGAAAAATCACCAAATCATTTGTGTTTTGCGAAAGCTCACGCGCCTTCTCCGTAATTTTCTTTCTGGATGATTTCGACTTGCTTTTCTGCTCCTCATATCTTGCGTCGTTTCTTCCCTGTTTCCTCACAATGAGCTCATCAACAAAAAATCTGTACCCTCTCTCCGTGGGCACGCGGCCGGCTGAAGTATGGGGCTGGACGAGAAAACCCATATCCGTAAGATCGGCCATTTCGTTTCGTATGGTAGGGCAACTTATCCCGAAAAAGCCCTTGCCAAAAAGAGCACCGGAACTCACAGGCATCGCGGTATTTATATATTCATCCACAATCGTATTTAAAATTTGAGATTGCCTTTCGGTAATCATATTGTATATTCTAAAAAATTATCAGTCTCTTGTCAAGATTGATAATTCTTATTTGGGCCGCATTGTCGGGAATAGAATAACTTCCCGGAGAGAATGGGAGTTTGTAAGAAGCGCGGTAAGGCGATCTACGCCAAACGCGAAACCGGTAGCGGGAGGCATGCCATATTCAAGTGCTTCAAGGAAAGTTTCGTCGAGCCGCTGAGCTTCTTCGTCGCCCAGCTTTCGCTGCTTCTCCTGTTCTTCAAAAAATTTCCTCTGGAGCATTGGGTCGTTAAGTTCAGAGTATGCGTTCACTATCTCCCAGCCATTTATAATGAGCTGGAAACGCGCATCGTATTTCGGATTATCCGGCAGGGGTTTTGCGAGGGGAGCAAGTTCTATCGGGTGATGAATCACAAATGTTGGCGCCTCAATCTTCGGACGGCATGCCTTTTTATAAATGAGGTCCGCCACCTGCCCTTTATTTAAGTGCTTGCCCACAACTATTCCAAGCTCCTGGGCTTTATCCGCCAGTGTGTCTCGATCTATCGATTCATAATCAATATCTAAATACTTCTCAAACAAAGATGTAAACTCTACTCTTGGCCACGGAGTTTTAAGGTCAATTGTTTTGCCTTCATACTCAAGTTTTGGATATACTCCGACGGCCTTAAATATATCGCGAAACAGCTTTTCTGAAAATTTCATGACTTCCTTATAATCCACATACGCCCAGTAAAATTCGAGTGAAGTAAATTCCGGATTATGGGCGTGGTCTATACCCTCGTTGCGGAATGAGCGTCCTATCTCGAACACTTTTTCAAACCCGCCAACCAGCAATTTCTTTAAATCAAGCTCGGGAGCTACGCGAAGATACAAATCCATATCAAGGGCGTTTAGATGAGTCTTGAAAGGTCTTGCCGAAGCGCCGCCTGGAATTGACTGCAGGATCGAGGTCTCAAACTCTATAAACCCCTCGCCCTCCAAAAAATCTCTCGCGGCTTTTACAATAGCGCTTCGTATTTCAAAAATATGCCTTATATCCTTATTCGTCAAAAGATCCAGATAGCGCTTCCGGTATCTTTCTTCCGCATCATGCAGTCCATGCCATTTTTCCGGAAGCGGCAAAAGAGTTTTTGCAAGCATCTTGATGTCGCGCAGTTCAAGGGTTTCCTCGCCCCTTTTTGTTTTAAACAAAATTCCACGCGCCTCCACAAAGTCTCCTATATCAAAAAGTTCTAAAAATTCACTATATGATTTTTCTCCAAGCATATCCTTCTTGGCGTATATCTGAAAAATCCCTGTGCCGTCTAGGATGTCGAAAAATGTTGCTCTGCCGTGCTCGCGAAGGGTCATAATACGGCCGACTAAAATAGTTTCTTTCTTATCATGAGAAAGTTTTTTAAAATTTTTATGCGCTTGCTCCGCCGTATGCGTACGCTTCAGGTATATTGGGTAGGCGTCAATTCTTGAAATTTTCAGGCGCGATATTTTGTCTAACCTATTTTCCCTTATGACATCTAACGCCATATTATGCGATTCTTGTTATTTTATATTGCTTGTTGCCCACTGGCGTAGAAACAATGACCACATCTCCCAACCTTTTGCCAAGTATTGCTTGCCCCATTGGCGAGTCAGAGGAAACCTCGCCCCTTAGGGGATCGCCCTCCCCCTTTCCGACTATGTTAAATTTCTTAAGCGGTCCCTGGCCCGAAAGCGCCACAACGCAACCGATCTGCGCTATTTGAGAAGATTTGCCGCCTTGGGGCTGTACGAGCATCGCAGTTCGCAACGCGTCTTCTATTTCCAAAATTCGGCCCTCGACAAAAGCCTGCTCCTCTTTTGCTTCGGCATATTCCGCGTTTTCTGTAAGATCACCAAAAGATACGGCCTCCTTTATTTTTTCGGCGACCTCCGGTCTTCTTACTTTTACAAGCTCTTCTAATTCCCGCCTAAGCTTATCAAAACCTTTTTTGGTTATAAACTCTCTCCGCATATTATTCAAAATTAGTCATAGCGCAATAAATTATTGTCCATATAAAGGTTTGTGTCAATATTGTGGATAAATTTCAAAATAAGCTTCCAGTATTTCCTTGGCCGCTCGCACCGCGTAATCGCTTTTATCCCCCCCCTCCAGCAATACCGTAACAACAATCTCTGGATCCTCATATGGAGCAAATCCGGTAAACCAAGCATGATTTCCAAAGTTGGCGGTTTGGGCGGTGCCAGTTTTCCCCGCAACTTTATATGAAAAATCTGAAAGAAATCTACTGGAGCCATTGAGAACGGCCTGGCGCATTCCCTCGCGGACAACCTTAATATTCTCGGGGGCGATAAAATCCTTATTTATAATATTGGGCTCAATCGCTCTGCCCCCAACTCTAGACACTATTTTTGGAGTAAAAAGTGTACCCCCATTTGCAAACACGCCGATTGATGCCGAAATTTGCATTGGTGTCACTAATATATCCCCCTGTCCTATTGATGTAAGATATGTATCGCCAATATACCAGTTCTCGCCCTTTCGCTCCTTTTTCCATTTCGGCGTAGGGATTAATCCCGTTCGCTCCCCCGGCAAATCTATGTTTAGCTCACTGCCCCAGTTGAATTCTTTGAGATACTTTTCAATGTTTTTTATACCAAGTCCCTCCTGATCCTTATATCCGCCTCCGATCGTATAAAAATAAATATTTACCGAATCTGCGATTGCTTTTCGCAAATCCGACCATCCGTGCGCTTTCCAATCCTTGAACTCGTATATAACTTCGCTGTTGTAGGCGCTTGGGACCTCGAGCACCCCATCGCTATAAACAAGGAAATCAGATGTTATAAGGCCTTCTTCAAGAGCCGCCGCGGCAATTATTGGTTTTATCGTGGAACCGCTTGGGTATTCTCCTCCTATCGCCCTATTGAACATAGGCTTCTTGGGATCATTTATTAACCCTTCAAAATCTTCCTTTCCTATGCCATGTTCAAATAAATTCGCGTCAAACGAAGGAATGCTGACGAGCGCGACTATCCCCCCGCCCCTTGGGTTTGACAGAATGGCCACCGCGGCATTAACCCCTAAAACCTTTGCGTGTTTTTTTAGGATACCATGCACCTTCTCCTGGAGCGCCGCGTTTATATGCAATGTGACATCTACGCCATTGCGGGCTTCTATTTTTAGCGTCTCGCTCAAAACACTACCCCGCGAATCTACCTCTCGCTCGATAATACCCGCGTCTCCGCGCAGCACATCATCATAAAACGCTTCCACCCCTACCTTGCCGACTCTCGCGCCCCTTGAATATTCCTTAAACAACAAATCGGAAGACGTTAGTTCGCCAGTATAGCCCAATATATGAGAAAATGACAGATCGGAAGGATATCGCCTGCGCGGCGCTTCGCGAACTTCGAGGAATGGATATTCTGCAATAATACTTGCGATTTTTTGAATTTCTTCATTTGAAATCCCTTTAAGGATTGCGTATTCGAAAAAATTTCCACCTGCCGCGTCTTGAAACTTTTTATACAACACCTCGGAATTTTTGCCCAATATTAGCGCGATAGAATTTGATAGTTCAAAAAAGTCTTTGGTCAAAATCGAAGGGTTATTTAATCCCGCGGATTTTATAAGCACATCAAAATATATTTCGTTTTTGGCAAGGACAATGCCATCCGAAGAATAAATCAGCCCCCTTTGGCTAACAATCGGGATGGCCCTTAAAGAATTATCTAAGGCCTCTGCTCCATATTTATCTCCCCTCGCGATAACAATAAAACCCGTGAGGACGGCCAGAAAAACAATGACCGCGATCTGCAGAAATTCAAACGATGAAAAAATCAAATCGGAAATTGGCTTTTCTAGCTTTCCCGTATCAATGTCTTCATGCTCAAATTCTTTTATTTTTGCGGAGTCAAAAAAAATCTCTTCGGGTTGTATATCTTCACGCGGAGAAAGGTTTATTTTAAATTTTTTAAAAATTTTGCCGCCCATTTACCAGACAAACTACACCTCGAGAGCAAATGTATGTTTAAGTTTTTCGATATTTTCAAGTATGACGCCCGTACCTCTAACTACGCAAGTCAGCGGGTCTTCCGCGAGCTTTACGGGAACCTTTGTCTCCCGAGCAAGAAGTTCGTCGAATCTTCGCAAAAGGCCGCCGCCTCCGGCAAGCACAATGCCATTGCGCATAATATCCGCGAGAAGCTCGGGAGGAGTTTCCTCGATAGTCTCTTTGATGGCAGATATGATGAGGCGAACCGATCCTTCAAGAGCCCTTCTTACTTCCTTGTCTTTGATTGTTATCTCTTTCGGCAATCCCGAAATTAAATCTCGGCCACGCATTGTAGCTTCCAATTCTTCTTCTAATTCCATGCATGATCCTATATCTATTTTTATATCTTCCGCCGTACGCTCTCCCAAAAGTAACTTATATTCCTCTCTTGCAAAATTAATAATATCCTCGTTCATCTTGTCTCCGGCGATTCTGATACTTCGCGCCGTAACCAACCCTCCAAGCGAAATAACGGCGACCTCCGTAGTTCCCCCGCCAATATCCACTATCATGCTGCCGACCGCGTCCTGCACCGCAAGGCGCGCGCCTATCGCGGCTGCTATGGGCTCTTCTATGAGATAAACTTCGCGCGCGCCGGCGTTACGCGCGGCATCTTCGACGGCTTTTTTCTCGACCTCTGTCGCTCCGGAAGGAATGCCGATAACAACACGGGGCCTTGGAAATAAAAAAAACGACCCATTATGAACTTTCTGAATAAAATATTTTAACATCTGCTCTGTCACCTCAAAATCGGAAATAACACCGTTCCTCAAAGGACGCGACGCGATTATATGGGACGGGGTGCGTCCTACCATTTTCCTTGCCGCCTCTCCTATTTCAAGCACCTGACCGGTTTTTTGATTTATAGCGACAACGGATGGCTCGTTAATAACAATACCGCGCCCTCTTACGTATACGAGAGTGTTGGCGGTGCCTAAATCTATGCCGATATCTTTTGAGAAATAGCCGAATAGTTTAGCAAACATAATTCCGTATTTTGTTCATCGCGCTTTTTAAATTCTACGCAATGTTCTGCCAGTGTCCTTTCGCTCAACACGATCCTCAGGGGCATTCCTAACAAATCCGCGTCTGTAAATTTTTCTCCGGCAGATACGTCAACGCGATCATCATATAATACTTCAACGCCCTCTTTTTGTAAAAGGTCATAGAGTTTATCCGCCTCGTTTTTGATTTTTGGATCACGCGAGGGGACATAAACTAAGTGCGCCTCATACGGCGCGACATTTCGCGGCCAGATAATGCCGCGTTCGTCATTGTGGATTTCCACAACCGCCGCCATCAATCGGCTTACGCCGATACCGTAGGAGCCCATCACGACTAATTTTTTACTACCCCCTTCATCGGTAAATTTTAAGCCAAACGCCTCTGAATATTTAGCTCCCAAAGGAAAAATATTGCCTACTTCTATGGCATTTCCCTGCAAAACCTGGCCGTCGCATTTGATACATTTCCCGCCTTTTTTAAATTCTGATATCTCGCGATTTTCTGCGTAGCAGCATTTTGCGCAATAAAATATGGAATCCTCCCCAGCATCGGCCAGCACCTGAAATTCATGGGTATTCGATATTGTAAAATCGCCTCCGCCGGCAACGGTACATAGGACACTCAAATTACAGCGCTTAAAAACATTGAAATAGGCTTCTTTTACTTTTTCGTAGTAAGCAAATAAATCTTCTTCTGACGCATGGAAACTGTAAAGATCCTTCATTAAAAACTCTCTCCCCCTCAATAAGCCGCTTTTAGCCCTTGTTTCGTTTCTAAATTTTGTCTGTATTTGATAAAGCGCTACGGGCAAATCCTTATACGAACTCATATACTTTGACGCGATAGCCGTCAAAACCTCCTCGTGAGTCCAGCCAAGCGCGTAAGGCGGCTTTTTATCGCTCTTTCCCAGCACATCAAAACCAACATCGAGTTTAAATCGATCGGTTGCCTCTAAATATTTTCGGTCCACAAGCGCGGGCATAAAAATTTCAACCCCGCCAATTGCGTTCATTTCCTCTCGGATAATTTTGCTAATTTTCCCAATTACCCGCCAGCCAAGCGGCAAATACGAGTAAACGCCGGCAGAATTTTTGTATACAAATCCGCCCCTTGTAAGAAGCTTTGCGTTTGTCGCCGTCTCCTCACTGGGCGCATTTTTCAGAGTTTTCGTAAAAAGTTGAGATTGCCTCATACCTTAAATAATAGCACCTACTCGCTTATGGAGCAAATAAAAAACGCCGGCGTCCATTGCTGGCGTTTTTCTCCTCTTCTTCGTCAATAAGGTACTATACGAATAATGGCTTGCCTTCTGCCAATGTGCACAACGCTTTGATGACCGTATGGTCATAAATACACAAACGAACTTGCTCGCCCCCCGGCTTCGAACCCTCAATTATGATGTGTGCTGGCACCCATTGTCGTGCAAGTTCCGGGTCGTCAGGTGCAAAGTTTGGATCGTGAAATCCCTGCTCTAATCTAATGGCGCAAGAAATTTGATCCGCCATTTCAGAACTATTCCATACAAAGGTTATCCGACGGCGCCGACCAACCCAATGTCCTTGTTCCTTCAGTACAGCGGAGGATCTTCTGTCGGCATAATGATCACGCGCATATACCGTTTCAGTAGGGTCTCCTTTTCGTTCGCTCCAGGATCTCACGGGCAAAACCTTAAGTATCTGGAGTTTCTCTATCAATGTTTGAGCAGCCTGCAGAGACGCAGTGAATGTTTCCTCCCTTGCCCCTTGTTGCGCCTCCGATAAGCCGGAACCACAATCGCCGACGTACATTCTTCCTTCCTCCCTTGAACCCGTTTCGGGTTGTCTACTCTCTCACAGCAAGCAGGTTTCCTCCGCGAAAGGCATCGTTATATTATCAGATCTCGGAAAGTTTTGTCAATGGCATAGCAATTTCAACGGCTAAACTGGCAGTTTAGCCGTTGAAATATTTGTACCAATGTACTCCGTGTGCTATTCTTGCTTAAAGCGTCTTTGATAATAAAACAATAAACCACGGAGGGCATGTTATGGGCGACCATAGCCATGAGACAATGACCATGGATGACCGTAGCCATGGCCCGCACTGGATTTTTAAGCTTTGCTGATATGCGCGTTCGGGGTATTGCAAGTATACGACCCCGGGGAAGTCGCGGGCAAATACATGATAATTATGGCTCCGCTTGACATTGTGGGCGATATTTTTCTTGCGGTCCTATTGATACGCCACAAAGGAGACACTACCGCTAAGGCAGTTTTCGTTGACACCTCAATAGATATTTTGGCGTCAATGGGAGTAATCGCTGGCGGAATTGTAATACTTTTTACCGGATATTATCGCGCGGATGGGATCGCGGCAATACCTATAGCCCTTATAGCTTTGTACCTTGCCCGGCAAACTATCAGAGATACTAAAAAAGCCCATTAACCCGGGCTTTTTCTTACAAAAATTTCCCAATATCGCGGAATGTAATCGCGATCATCAGGAGTATTAGTAAGGCAAATCCCGCGGTATGCGCCATCTTTTCATATTTTGGATTGACGGGAGATCCTTTTATTTTTTCAATTCCCAAAAACAAAAGTCGGCCGCCATCAAGCGCGGGAAAAGGCAATATATTTATAATGGCGAGATTTATTGAGATTAAAGCAATAAACTGTAAAAGAAAAGCGAAACCCAATTTTTGCGCCTCTCCGGTCATAACAGCGATTCCCACGGGTCCGGCAAGCTCACCCCCGAAACTTCCCGTTGCCAGAAGCTCACTCGCCGCGCTCCCAAATGCCCGCACGGTGGCAGCCGCAAAACGAAATGTACTCTCCATGCCCTTAAGGGGCGCTATGTAAAAGGGATAGGAAACCTGACCGGTTCTCACCATCGCAAAACCGATGGGCCCTTCTCCTTCCGGGGGGTCGCTTCTTGGAATAACTTGTTTCTCCGTAACAACATTGCCGCGTTTTACAGACACAGCAACTTTTTCTCCAGGATGTGTGTCTGTAAAATTCTGTATATCCTCTATGTTCTTGACATCAGTTATCTTATCCAGAGCCGCGCTCATTCCGTAAATAATATCCCCAATCTGAATCCCCGCTTCTTTTGCCGGAGAACCCTCGGCTATATCCACGATGCGAATGTTTATATTTTTTACATTTGAAATTTTACTCTCCCCATCCAACACTTGAGGCAATCCAATAAAGTGCCCAACCGAGAGGATTATCACTGCAAAAAATATATTCATTAAAACTCCTGCCGCCACAATGATAGCACGGGTTTTTATACTCTTTGACGCGAAACTTCTTGGATCGTGCTTTATTCCGCCAGCCTCGCCGAGTCTAGGCGAGCCATCTTCTCCATATATTTTCACAAATCCCCCTATGGGAAAAAGATTGATTGAATACATGGTTTCCCCGCGCTTTAAGCTAAAAATCCTCGGCGGAAAACCAATGCCAAATTCTTCCACTTTGGCTCCGGATCTTTTTGCGACAATAAAATGGCCCAGTTCGTGAACTAGGATTAATATGGCAAGTATTATAACAAAAATAGATATAGTAACAAGCATATAGACTGTGGCTAAATTGCCATTATTTCCTCCTCCTTCTTCTTACCCAAATCTTCCGCGTTTTTATTGTATTTGTCTACGGCGCTTTGCACTTCATTCCTCCTGCGAAAAAGTTCGTCCTCGGATATTTCTTTTTTGTCCTCTTTTATTTTCCCTTCCTCGAGGGCCTCTTCACGGACTCGCCGTATTTTTATCTTTGTTTCTTCCACGATTCTATGAAGTTCTTTTACTAATTCGCGCCTTCGCTCTTCGGTCGCAGCGGGATACGGAATCCTTATCGTATCCCCATCGAGAACCGGATTTACGCCGCTTATCGCTTTTCTCAAAGCGTTTTCTATATCCTTTATAATGCTCTTGTCCCAAGGCTTAACCACAATGAGGCGCGGTTCCGGACTCGAAAGTGACGCGAGCTGATTCAACGGCATTTTTGTATTGTACGCTTCGACCGTAATATTCTCTACCAAATCAATAGAAGCGCGCCCGGCACGAAGCTTTGCGAGTTCACTTTTTAGATGTTCAGTTATCTTTTCAAGGTCGTCTTTTAGCATAATAATTTATTTGCCCGTACCCGCGAATATCCCGTTAGAATCATTGGGCTTTACCTTTATAACACTGATACTTCTCGATGTATCAAGTTTTTTAACCTGCCAACTTTTACCGCCATCCTCGCTTTTGTGAATCTGCGAGCCGCTAGCGATATAAATCACATTATCGATTTTACTATCAAGTCCGACAGCTGACACGGCTTGCGCGTCTTCCCCTAGGAGAAGCGCAATTCGCGAAAATGTTACGCCGCCATTATAGGAACGCATAAGTCCTTTGTTTGAAGCCGCATATACGCGATTTTCGTTATGTGGATCAATGATAATTTGCTCAATTTTAAAATCTCCGCCAAACTTATCCCGCGCCGATGCGGAAATATCTTGCCATGATTCCCCCTGATTTTTTGTTAGAAAAACTTTCCCCCCGACTTGCGCATACACTATTCTCGTATCGCTTGGGAGCATATGCGCCGCACGTATAGGACCATCAAATTTCCGCATTACAGACCAAGATTCTCCAAAATCTTTACTTAAAAGAAACAAACCAGTTTGCGTACCGGCGTATATAGTGCTCGTATCGTACGGATCCAGCCAAACACCGAGGACCCGGTCCTCTTTGTCGCTCGTGGAATACACTTCGTAAAATCTTCCTCCTTTATACTTTAGTATACGACCCCTTCCGCCAGGCAAGTAAGAAGAAACGTACATGCGTTGAGAATTTTTATGGTCGAGAGCAAAGGAAGTAACGCCTTCATTGGCAAACAACGCCTCATTCGGTATGGGGCGCCACGAATCTCCGGCATCGTCACTCCCAAAAAGCCCTTTTGACGTAGCGACCGTCAAAGATCCTAGATTTTTTTCGTCAAACTGTATGGCGAATACTTCGCTTTTTTTGATATCTTCCGCGCCATTTCCTATCTGGCCCCATGATCTGCCCGAATCCAAAGAACGAAAAATTCCCCCATCGCCCGAAGCCGAAGCGCCCGTCTCTTCCAGAACCCCAAGTTTCATAAAATAGGGCGACATCAAATTATACATGTATCCCACAAGCAAAAAGAGACCCACTAAAGTAATTGTTATTATAAAAGCGTCGCGCATTTAATGTAAAACGGCCTCCTCGAGCAGAAGCTCGGGATTCGCATTTGTTGTTGAAATAATTTTTTTAACCTTTAAAAGTTTTTTTATGAAATAAAGATTATTTTCGTCATATTCGCCAAACAGCCCATCGCGCAATTTTACAAGCCACGCGTCAAGCATGCAAAGTAGCTCGGATTTATTTTGTAAATTATAACTTCTTGCGATCGCAAACTTTTGATGCAAGGACCCGCGTTCCAATGCTTGGATTGTTTCGGCGAACTCTAATGACTTCTCGTACGCGTTGGAAAATTTTATCTCGAGCGCGCGCGAAGCAATTGTGGCCAAGATGCTAGAACGAAATGGCGCGATAAGAATTATCAGGGCGTTTCCGCGCGGCTCTTCCAGGAGCTTCAGAAGCGAGTTTGCCGCCTCACTTCTCATTGATTCAGTATTTGTGATTATCGCGATTTTCCTGTCCGAAAAGAACGGGGATGAGGAAAATTTATTTTTAAGAGATCGGATTTCCTCTATTTGTATCGGAGATTTATCTAAAACAAAAAAGTCGGGATGAACACCTCCGCTGACCTTACCGCACGAATCACAAGCGCAATTTCCCTCAATAAACTCCCCGAACTCCCCCCGGCCATGGAATAAAAATTTTGCAAATCCAAAAGATATTTCCTTTTTTGCTGATCGAGATAGCCCGGTAAAAAGAAGGGCGTGGGGCAAGTTCCCCGATAAAACAAGTTTGGAAAGAATAAGAGTTGCTTTCATAACTGTATTTTACAACATTTCTCGACAAATTCAAAGACCTCCCCGTAAAACCGCTCCCGCGAAAACTTCCCCGCACGTTTTTGTATTAAAATAGGACTGTAATTTGTATAATTTTGATTTAAGCGCCTAAGGCCATCCGCGAGTACGACAGGATGCGCGTCATCAAAAAATTCTCCGGTAATGCCCGGGATAACAATTTCCTTCGCGCCTCCCTCGCGAAGCGCCAATACCGGCTTGCCAAATAACATTGCCTCTACCATGGCAATCCCAAAATCCTCTTCGCAAGGATATATAAAAGCGCGGCAATTTTTGTAGTATTCATTCACGGCACCATCATCCAGCCACCCGAGAAACTTGATATTTTTTGCGCCGCGGGCAAGCTTGAGAAGTCGCTTTCTATCGCTTCCCTCGCCTATTACTACAAGCGGAAAACCCAATTTCTTGAATGCCTCAATAGCAATATCGATTTGCTTGTAGGGGCGAAGTTGCGAGACAATAAGATAAAAGTCATTGGCCATTGGTAATTTGTAATTCGTAATTGGTAATTTATCGACAGGGGGATATATCACTTGCGCATCCCTCCCATAATACTTCTTAATTCTCGCGGCGACATGTTTTGAATTTGCGATAAAATAATCAACCCGCCGCGCTGCCTCGCGGTCCCATAGACGCAAGAAGTGGATTAGGATCTTCGCTAAAAACCCTTGCGCCTTTCCATTTAACAATGCGAAATAGGGGTGAGCCCAATCCCAAAGATACCGAGTGGGTGTATGACAATAACAAATATGCACAGCGTCAGGCCGCGTGATTACGCCCTTAGAAAAAGCGGAGCAGGAAGAAATTACTATATCGAACCCGGAAAGATCCAAGCACTCAACGGCCGAGGGAATCAAAAAAGAAAAATATTTGTATCGCTTTCGCAAAAATAGAGGCAGTTTCTGCAAGAAACTGCCTCGCACAAGATCCGGGCAAGGACCATTATGGCAATCGACAAAAAATCTTTTTACAAATTTTTTATCATAAACTACCGCGTAAATCGGCGCATGCGGAAACATCTCGTGCAGCACTTTTAGCACCCTCTCCGCTCCCCCGATCCCAAGCAAATAGTCGTGCACCAAGGCAATTTTTTTTGTCGCAAGGTCGCTCGTCATAAGCTTTAGATTATAGCATCGTTATCCGCAAACGCAAACGCCGCAAAACAAAAAAAGCGAGGGCTTGCCCTCGCTAAACGCATCAGAGGCCCATGCGACCTAACATTTTTTTGTAAAAATTTGAATCATCCCGCGCATCCAGCATTTCAGCCTTTCTTCGCAATACTCTTTCAACAGAATTCTTCAAATCCGCATGTATATCTAGATCTATTCCGATAAAGTCCCTCGTTCTGTCACGCAAATCAAGAAGATATTCCCAGCTAAAAAGGTCGAATATATCGAGTCCCGCCCCCCGCATTTCTTTTCCCCAGCGCGAAACCTTCTCAAAATATTCACTCTGTTCCATAAATTCTCCTCCTTTATCACTATTGTAGCATTTCTACCTAACCTGTCAAGTACGAACGCCCCCCGATCGCACGGCTTGTCTAAATAACTCACCGCGGTGAGTTATTT
>JBASTI010000027.1:0-2669 GCA_049274815.1 Candidatus Spechtbacterales bacterium
CCCCGCGATACACGCCCATTTTTTGTCTTTTAGAATAGGGCGTCGGCAGACAAAGGAAAATCAGCGGCTGAGCCAGGACTTCAGTCAGGGTGTTGGGAGTCTCGACATACTTATCCCAAATCTTCGCATCTTTATAGTGATGTTTTACGGCAGAGCCCACATAGCCAGCTCCAATTATTCCCAGTTGTGATGATTTAAACATTAGTCATTAATTGATTAATTCCGTCTTTCAATGAAACCTTGGGCTCCCAGCCAAGGATACGCTTTGCCTTCGAAATATCCGCCAATGTATCGCGCACCTCTCCGGGCCTTTCTGGTATATATACATGCCCTCCTCCAATTAGATCGGCGATTTCCTGCACGCTATGATTATCTCCCGCGCCTATATTTATAACTTCTCCCCCGCCTTTATCAACTTGCGAAGCCAGTATATTAGCCCGGACAACATCATCTACGTTCGTAAAGTCGCGCGTCTGTTTGCCATCTCCTATTATAGTAAGCGGCTGGCCCGAAGATTTGAGCCGTAAAAATTTCCCAATCACGGTCGCGTAATCCCCTTCCATATCCATGCGGGGACCGTATACATTAAAATATCTTAACGAGATTGTATCAAGACCGTAAAAGTTTGTAAATTCTCGGCACAGCTCCTCGCCAACATATTTTGAAAGTCCGTATGGATTAAGAGGCTTGGGGGGCATGGTTTCACAAAGCGGAAGCTTGTCTTGGAATCCATAGGCAGAAGAAGAAGCGCTGTATACAACTCGTTTGACTCCGGCATCCCGCGCCGCTAACAACACGTTGAGGGTGCCTGTAACATTTGATTTGAAGGTGGAAGCAGGATCCTCTATGGAGCGGGTTAGTCGCGGGAGAGCTGCCACATGAAAAACAATATCTTTGCCCTCAAACGTCGGCTTTATCGCGTCAAGATCAGAAATATCCAATTCAAAAAACTCCGCGTTTTTGTGAAGACCTGCCTGTCCGGCAGGCAGGTTCTCGCGCTTCCCGGTAGAAAGATTATCTACTACAGTAACCTGATGGCCGTCGCTAACCAATCGTTGCACTAAATTTGAGCCGATGAATCCGGCGCCGCCGGTAACGAGAGTGTTCATAATGTATGTATAGTAGGGTATATTTACAAATCAGGCAATAACGCATTAGAATACATAAGATGCAAAGTATTGTCACAGTTAAAAAATTTTTGCTTCTTGCCGGAGACGCGGCATTTCTTTTGATATCGCTACCACCTACCCTTGCGATAGCGTTTGGCGCGGGGTTCGGCCGCGAGATTCTTATTGATCACCTATTTCCTTTTCTTTCTATATATCTTCTTATACTAATCCTCTTTTTTGTAACCGGACTCTACGACATCCGCTCGTTTAAATCCACGACCTCCACATTCGCAACCATAATTACAATACATGGCGTGGGCGCGATTTTTGGAATACTGTTTTTTTATCTTGCCACAGACTCCGCAATCACTCCCAAGACAAACCTTGCCTTAAATATGATGCTTTCGGCGATCTTTGTCGCTTTGTGGCGCATGCTGTTTCACCGCTTTCTTGCAAAACATATGCAGATAAATGTTGCAATCGCAGGATTAAATGAACACGCGAAAGAACTCGCTGATGTCATAGCAATGCGCCCATATATGGGCTATCGCCTTACGGCGCTTGTAAGCACCGAACCGATGCTCGGCGACAATATATTTGGGGATGTCAAAATATACTTTGCCGACAAGAATCTTGTTAAAAACTTAAGATCCTCACATATAGATACCGTGATCACCGCGGAAAATCCACATCTCAATCCCACCATAGCGAAGGCATTCTACGAGTGTATTCCCTATAAAATACGTTTTCTTGATCTTGCCCAAAGTTATGAATTGCTCACCGGCCGCATCCCCATATCCTATGTCAATCAAACATGGTTTTTGGAAAACATAAACGAGCACCGAAAAAAAGTATATGACAACATAAAAAGAGCCGTGGATGTTCTGGCGGCTTCATTAATGCTTGCCCTGTCCCTGCCCCTCTGGCCGCTTATCGCATTTCTCATAAAATGGGAAAGCGCGGGGCCGGTATTTTACGCGCAGGAACGTGTGGGAAAAAATAAAAAACTTTTTCGGCTTACAAAATTTCGCTCTATGATAAAAAATGCCGAAAGCGGAATGCCCGTGTGGGCGCAAAAAAAGGATAACAGAGTAACGAAGGTAGGGGCGCTTTTGCGCCGCACCCACTTGGATGAACTCCCCCAAATGATAAATATTCTAAAAGGAGACATCGGCCTTGTAGGCCCGCGACCCGAAAGAATAGAATTTGTGCAAGAGCTTGAAGAACAAATCCCCCATTATAACATTCGCCACATCGCAAAACCCGGCTTCACCGGCTGGGCGCAGATAAACTTCCGCTATGCCCGCACGCCGATGGATACATACGAAAAGTTTCAATACGATCTCTATTATCTGAAAAATAGATCCTTAATTTTGGATATTTCGATATTGCTCAAAACTATAAACCTTCTGTTTCTTAAAAAAGATTAGGGCGATAATGGAATCACATGCTACGCAACCTCAAGAATAAAACATATCGGTTCCTGCGCTACGCTCAAAAGTACACCGGCACAGATAATATTTATCTCCTACACGGCGGCTTTTGGCTTACTTTGGGGCA
>JBASTI010000028.1:0-11965 GCA_049274815.1 Candidatus Spechtbacterales bacterium
TACTCCGCCGCGCTTACCGGGCTTGAGGCGCAAATAGTTGAGGTGGAGGCCGATACATCAGTCGGCCTTAATTCTTTTCAGATTGTCGGCCTTCCGGACAAAACAGTCGAGGAAGCAAAGGAAAGAATCTCGTCCGCGTTAAAAAATTGCGGCTTTAAGCACCCCCGCGCGTTTAATAAACGGACTGTTATAAATCTTGCGCCCGCGGACATTAAAAAGGAGGGCGGCATGTATGATCTGCCCCTCGCGCTAAGCTTTCTTTTGACATCAAATCAGACTCGATTTGACTCTGAAAAATATTTATTCGCTGGGGAACTCGGCCTTGAAGGAAACCTGCGGCCAATTCGCGGCGTCCTATCTTTCGCTCTGCTTGCAAGGCAGGAGGGCATAAGCACTGTGGTTGTCCCCTGGCAAAACAAAAACGAGGCTGGTCTGGTTAGGGGCATACACGTTATTGCGCCGCGAAATCTTATGGAGCTCATAGATTTTCTTGAAGGCAGGGCCTGCCTACCGGCAGGCAGGCCCTGCCTGCCGGTAGGCAGGGAGCAAGAGTCCGTTCTCCGCTATTCTGCCGCGGAAAATTCCACCTCCCGCGTAAGAAGCATCGCCGAGCCCGAGATTGATATGGCTCAAATAAGCGGCCAGCAAACCGCGAAACAGGCGCTTGAGATCGCGGCAGCCGGAGGGCACAACGTTATAATGCAGGGGCCGCCTGGATCGGGCAAAACAATCCTCGCTAAAGCATTCGCGGGAATTTTGCCAAAAATGACAGACGATGAAATGCTTGAGGTTACCAAGATATACAGCATGGTCGGTATGGTTGATTCCAAAAATCCACTAATAACAACCCGCCCATTTCGCGCCCCCCATCATTCCTCGTCCGAACCGGCTCTAATAGGCGGGGGGGCGGGCCTAAAGCCCGGAGAAATAACACTTTCGCATCGCGGCGTTCTGTTTCTCGACGAATTTCCGGAGTTTCATAGAGATGTCCTTGAATCATTAAGGCAACCGCTGGAAAGTGGCTCTATCTCGATAGCACGCGCCAAGGGGCAAGCGCACTTCCCGGCAAAATTTATACTTATTGCCGCTTCAAATCCCTGCCCTTGCGGATTTTATAATGATCCAGAAAAATCATGCGAATGTTTTGGTTCCCAGCTCCAGCGATACAGAAAAAAGCTCTCGGGCCCGCTCGCAGACAGAATAGATATCCATATAGAGGTACCACATCAAAAATACGCAGTGCTCACTTCCGGCAAACTCGAAGAGCCGAGCGCAAAAATTCGCGAGCGCGTAGAGTGCGCGCGGGAAATACAAAAAAAACGATTCTCAAAAATATACAAAACAAAAACATTGTGCAACAGCGAAATGACTATTCCCCAAATAAAAAAAATCTGCGTTATTCCAAAGGAAGCAGAGGCGTTCCTCGCAAAAGCAGTTGATAAAGACCGCCTTTCAGCGCGCGGATATCACAAAGTTTTGAAACTCTCCCGCACCATCGCGGACCTTGAAGCGCGCGAAAGTATAAACACCCAGGATGTCCTGGGCGCTATAAAGTACAACCGATCAGACCGATAGAAATCCTATCTCAATGGATTCAGCGCGCCGTACACCTCCCAGTGCACATGACAGCCGGTTGAGCGGCCGGTTGAACCCATGTAAGCAATAAGCTGGCCTTGTTGTGCGTACTGGCCGGCAGATATCTCATTTTGGATATTGTGAGAATACAGCGTCCCAACGCCATCTCCGTGGTCTATCTTTATATATTTGCCGTATCCACCGTTCCACCCATACCCATCGGATATCGCGACTGTGCCTGCTGCCGCGGCGTATATAGGAGTCCAGCAAGACGCCGCTATGTCCACTGCGTTATGAGGATGAGTGCCGCGGGATCTATATCCCACGCCAGCTGTTGGATGTATAAAATAGCTATCCAGATTTTGCAAATACGGCGCGTACGTTGCGAGGTTTCCCCTGTATGTGCTCCTTGGCATCTCGCCGTCGGGTATAATAATGTAATCGCCCACGACAATACTGGCTGACACATCTAGATCATTAAACGCTATTATTTTATCGATTTCTCCCTTGTAGTTAACCGCGATATTGGAGATCGTATCTCCGGCTTTAACCTTGTACTTGACTCCAGATACCGGCAAAATTACAAGTTTGTCGCCCGGCTTTATAACCTCGCCGTCAGATAAATTATTTGCCCAAAGAAGCGTATTTGCTGTAATGCCAAAAGACGCGGCAATTATAGACGGCACATCTCCGGGCTTCACAATATACTCTATCGTATATATTCGAATGTTTTCTGCCGTCGCGATAGTAAGGGGAGACGATTGTTTCAAAAGCGATCCTCCGAGGGCAGAGGCAAGGGAAGGTTCTGTCGGCGCCTCGCCATATCCGTGAAAAACTTCCGAGGCGATGCCTTGTCCCGCGTAAGCATTGCGCACGCCCGCTAAAAATACTATAGACGAAGATTGCATAGCGCCCCCACCTTTCGCCGCCCCCGAGGCCGTATCATAAACAACTTCTTTTAGGCGCCCCCCTTCAACGCTGCCCTTGCCAAAACTAACAGACGCCGGGCCGACTAACGCAAAAACAATCAAAAAGGCCGAAAAAACGCCAAAAAGCCACCTTTTCTTTATGGCTTTCATGGGAATTTTCCGCAATAAGTCTAGGGATTTAAGGGATTCTCTTATTATTGTATGGATTTTACGAATGCTTCCATATTAGGCCCTGCGTACCCCTTTGTCAAGCGCGACAATGTGGACTATAGTGAATTATAAAGAAAATGGATGTTCTAAAAGATTTAAATCAAAAACAAAAAGAGGCCGTGGAAACAATCTCCGGGCCTGTTTTGGTAGTTGCGGGACCGGGATCCGGGAAGACTAAAACACTCACGCATCGTATCGCGTATTTAATCTCTAAGGGCGTACGCCCGCAAAGTATTCTTGCGGCGACTTTCACAAACAAAGCAGCAGAGGAAATGAAGACGCGGGTAATCAAATTACTCAAAGGGGATCTCCCGCAGGGAGACAATTACCGGTTTCCGCTCATTGGTACTTTCCACAGTATCTGCGCCCGAATCCTTCGCAGGGAAGCCCACGCCCTTGGGTACACTTCGAACTTTACTATATACGACGAGGAAGACGCGCTAAAACTTATAAAAAATATAGAGCGGGACATGTCGCTCGATACAAAACAGTTCAGCCCCCCTAAAATTCGCGCGATTATTTCGTCCCTTAAGGACACGCTCGTGTATCCAAAGGACTATGAGATTGAGGCCGAGGGACCCTTTTACCAAGAAGTTCACAAAATTTATACGGAATACCAGCACTGCCTTAAAAAACAAAATGCCATGGATTTTGACGATCTACTGATGAAAACGGTTGAGCTTTTTCTCGAAAATCCCGCGGTTCTTGCCAAGTATCAGTCGCAATTTAAATATGTGCTTATTGACGAGTTCCAGGATACTAATCTCTCGCAGTATAAAATAGCAAATTATCTTGCGAAGTGCCATGGAAACCTTTATTGCATAGGGGATCTTGACCAATCGATATACTCCTTTAGAGGAGCTGACTACAGGAATATTCTGCGTTTTACGGAAGATTGGCCGGACGCAAAAGTTATAACCTTAGAGCAAAACTACAGATCGTCACAAAATATCCTGGATACGGCAACAAGCGTCATATCCTTGAACGCGAACCGCGCAGAAAAAAAACTCTGGACAAAAAACGGCCGGGGCGAAGCGGTCGCCATAAAGGAGGCGGAGGACGAAATAGCCGAAGGGGAGTTTATAATTTCCCAAATTGAACGGCATGTCCGTGAAAAAGGATTGGGCCTAAAAGATTTCGTGGTGCTGTACCGCACAAACGCCCAATCAAGGGCGATAGAAGAGTCCTTTTTGCGGAGCGGCTACCCGTACAAAATAATAGGCGGCATAAAATTTTATCAGAGAAAAGAGGTCAAGGACATACTGGCTGTCTTACGGCTATGTTTGAATAAAGATGACGTTATGGCGCAATATAGATTGTCCGGCATACCCACAAGGTTCTTGAATTCAAGCAAGCTAAAAATGGCTAAAGCCGAAATCATCCAAAACCTAATTCAGGATTTTACGGAAAAGTCCAAAAACCTCAAGCTTACGGAGTTTCTCAAATATATAATAAAAAATACCGGATTTGAGGAATACTTGCGCGATGGCACGGAAAGGGGAGAGGAGCGATGGGATAATGTCAGGGAGCTTCTGTCTGTTTCCCTTAAATACGATAAGCAAAAGCCCGAGCAAGCAATGCGCCAACTTATTGAGGAGGCCGCCCTAGCCCAAGAAACAGACCAGATACAATACGAAAAAGACCTTGTTACCCTTATGACTCTGCACGCGGTAAAAGGCCTTGAGTTTCCGGTTGTGTTTATCACAGGGTGCGAGCAGGGGCTTTTGCCCCACTCTCGGGCCCTTTTTGGAGCAAATCAAGACGACCTTGAAGAAGAACGCCGGCTTTGCTATGTCGGCGTCACGCGCGCAAAAGAAAAACTGTACTTACTTTTTACGCAAAGAAGGATGATGTTTGGGAAAACCCAGTCAAATCCGCCGTCAGAATTCCTTCGCGGAATACCGGAACACTTAATTGAGTTTCTGCCATCAGAGGAAGAACATGTTATTGAATTGGACTAAAAATCTACTGGGGGAACATGGCATAAAACCCAATAAACGTTTGGGGCAAAATTTTTTAATAGACGTTGACGCTATGCATAAGTTGCTAAGCGCTGCCCATATCAGCAAGGATGATATTGTGCTTGAGGTCGGCGCGGGAATAGGCACAATCACCTTAGAATTAGCCAAGCTCGCAAAAAAAGTAATCGCCGTAGAAAAAGACAGGGCCTTGATACCAATCCTTAAAGAAACAACAAAAGATTTTGGGAATATAGAAATGGTTGTGGGGGATATTTTAAAATTACCCTATACCCTATACCCTGTACCCTGTACCCTCGTCGGCAACATCCCCTATTACCTCACAGCCCCCCTTATTCGAAAATTCGTGGAATCCGAAAATCCTCCGGAATCCATGACGCTGATGGTCCAAAAAGAAATGGCTCAACGTATTTGCTCAAAACCGCCTGACATGAGCATCCTTGCCGTATCGGTGCAGGTGTACGCGAAGCCGGAAATTGTAGATTATGTATCGCGCTCCTGTTTCTGGCCAGCCCCAGAGGTGGATTCTGCAATCCTTAGGATTACACAGATAAACACAGATATGAACACAGATATGCACAGATTTTTTAAGCTCGTGAAGGCCGGATTTTCAAACCCCAGAAAACAGCTCATTAATAATTTATCCAAAGGACTAGATATCAATCGCGAACAAACACAACAATGGCTCAAGTCTTGTGGCGTAGACCCCACGCGGCGAGCAGAAACACTCGCGGTAGAGGAGTGGGCGCATCTTGCCAAACTATCCCCATAATATTTGCGCCCCAATATGGTATAATGTGCCTTGATGGAGAAAACTAGAAAATCTCTAAGCGGCTTTGTTTTTCTATCTATATTTTTGTTTTTGGGCGCGCTTGTTCCGTTAGGGTTCGCGGATGCGAACCCTATTGCGGATTGGCTTGTGGGTAGCGCGATAGACGGGCTAGGCGGACTTGTATTCAGCGTGTTCAGCACCGTTCTTTCTATTTTGGTGCCTGTTGCGGCATTTTTGGCCGGCCTTGCGGGCTCATTTATGTACGCGATTTTGGACGCGGACCTGTTTTATACGAAATGCGCCGGCATCATCGGGGCGAGCCCGTGTTTTATTGATACCGCCTGGACTCTTGCCAGAGACCTTGTAAACATTGCCCTTATAGTAGCTATCGTTATTATCGCCCTCTTTACGATACTCGGCAATGAAAATTACGGCGCGCGAAAAGCGCTGATCCCATTTATTATTATCGCGATCCTTATAAATTTCAGTAGGGTGCTCGTGGGGGTCGTTGTGGATATATCAAATGTCGTGATGAGCGTGTTTGTTTCGGCTATGCCCACGCTGGGAGATATTAGCGCTCTTTGGAAGGCAAGCGGGGTAGACCTAAGGGGAAATTTCTCTTTCGACGCCACGACTGCTTGGGGCGGCTTACTACAAACTGCGGTCACCATAATTTTCTTTATGGGGATGGCGCTTATATTCGCGATTTACGGAGTAATATTTGCAGTAAGATTCGGCGCGTTATGGTTTCTGACAATTATGTCTCCAATTGCCCTTGCCGCCTGGATTTTCCCCTCAACCAAGAAAATTTTTACTTTCTGGAAAGATCAGCTTATCCAATGGTCTTTTATAGGAATACCCGTCCTTTTCTTTCTTTGGGTCGCCCTTTTAGCATTCCCTTCCCTTAGCCAGTTAAGTCAAACCCCGGAAGCGGAGCTTGGCTCCTCCGAGCTGAATAACTTCTTTCAGAAAATACTTCCGAACCTAATGCTTCTGATCCTCCTCTACATTGCCTTCGCTTTCGGCATGAAAACGAGCGCGATGGGATCCAGCATGATAATCAACACGGGAAAGAAGTGGGGTAAAACGGCAGGTACGGCAACCAGCAAGTTTGCCGGAAAAATGGCGTGGAGAGGAGCTGTGGTCGGCGCGAGAAAAGCGCGGCCCATTGCCGGAGCAGGCTTACGAGGCGCCGTAACTCCACCAATTAGAGCGGTGATGGCGTGGAGGCTCGGTCATGCGCTAAGACAATATAAGAAAAATGCCCAAAAAGTACTTATAAAAACAAACCTTTTTGGGAAAATGGACAGGAGAAATAAGCCCATAGATGGATATACTCCCTGGGGAAGACTTACGCCGGAACAACAAGTGCAAATTTCAGAACATTATAGATCTAAAACCGCACAGCGCGCATCAGCAGTTCTTGGCGCTGGCGCTAAGGGGGCCAAACGCCTTGCGAGTTTGCCTTTCGAAGCTCTTACCCCCGAAGAGCAAAAAGCGCTCTGGTCAGTCGCCACTTTCGAACGGTTAAGGAGGGCTAAAAAGGGCGAGGTTGAGAAAGCGATGAAAACTTTTTCAGAAAAGGAATTTAATGAAGGCGATCTCCTAGCGACAATAACTCGCGAAACAAATCTCAACAAACGACTGGCGGCGCAGATACTTCTTCTTCAGAACCACGGTGGCAATCTAGACGAAAAACAAAAAGCGCAGATAAACAGAGACGCTGAAAGGGTGGGCCTTAAGCGCGAAACCCTGCCTTACGTGAGCGAAAACACAATTCGAGACGCGTACAAGGATGACGCGACAAAAATGGCAAGGAATCTGCGGGTACATACAGAAGGGGCGTTGAAAAAAATTGAGGACGCGTTTAAGTCCATGGAGGGTCTCGCTAATGATGCCACAAGGCGCATACTGGACACCGCGACAAATATCCACGACAGGGTGGCCGCCGCCCGCCGTCTTGCTGATAACAAAGCGTTAACCCAAGATGACTTTAATGCCTTTAAAAAAATAGCTCAAAACTTTGACCAATACGCCCAAGTGGCTAAGCGCTATCTCCACTTTGCAGAAATTGACAAGATTCCCGATATTATGAAGAAAATGCAGCAACAAGATTATTCAAAAATTCATCAAGATATATTTAAAGACGCCGCAAAGTTTAAAAAATTTTACAAGTCCGCTACGCTGGGGGGATTTGCGGAAATGGGTAAGAACGGCGACCTGAGACTAGAAATACAAGATATCCTTACAAACGCTACCAAGGCGGCGTTAAAAGCATCGCTAAAAACCGACAACCCCGCTATACATAGTTACCATCACAAAAAAAGTCAGTCGCCGGCAGGATATGGCACCGACTGGCCAACTTAAACAAACATAATTCTGACTATGCCAAAAGCCGAAGAATTAGCACAACAATATACAAAAGATCAGGTATGGAAAAAATTTGACGCGCTCCCCGAAAGAGTGCGGGATACTATTTTGGCGCCCAAAAATTTAGAACAAATATACTTCATTGCTAAAGAAAATAATATTTTGGACAAGGCGGAATACCTTGTAAGGTATGTGGACCTTGTTCTTCTGGGTATTGTACCCATAACCCTGCTCCGCGAGACGCTAGAGGAGGAATTGCGGATAGATGAAGCGCGTGCTAGAAAGATAGCTATGGAAATAAGAGATAAGATATTTATGCAGGCGAAAGACGAGCTACAAAAAATTCATGGCTTAGGATAAAAACATGTCGCAACAGTTTCAGGTACCACAATTTATAGAGCATGAAGCGCGTCTTATCGGCCCGTTCACCATAAAGCAGACCGCCCTTCTCACAAGCGTAGGTGCGGTTTTGTTCGTGCTTTGGTTTGTGCTGGAAAAATGGCTTTTCGTGCTCCTTGGGATTCCGATATCGTTTTTTGCCCTGCTTCTTGGCTTTATGAAGGTGAATGGCCGCCCGCTTTTGGATTTTTTCGCGTCTTTTTTCTCCTTTTTTATCTCCCCGCAACTTTTTATTTGGCAAAAACGGCCGGAAACGGTGCAAAAAAATTCTGGGAAAAAACACGGATCCGAGATATTTGAGGGCGCGTCAACGGACGTTACAAAAAAAGAAATTATGGAACTTGCGAAAAAACTTAACAAAGAAGTATAGATATTATGGCTCGCGGCGCGCAAAGCACACAATCTTTCGTAAAGATAGACCAGATAAGAGAGGGGGTCGTGCTACTTAAGGGTGGGGGTATTCGGGCATTACTAAAGTGCTCGAGTTTAAATTTCTCCCTAAAATCCCAGGACGAACAGGACGCGATAATTTTTGAATTCCAGAATTTTTTAAACTCGCTTGATTTTTATATCCAAATTTTCGTAAATTCGCGCTTTTTAAACATAGATGACTATATTGAGACGCTAAAGGCGAAGGAAGCAGAACAAGAAAACGATCTCCTGCGCATACAAACACAGGAATATATTAGTTTCATAAAAGACTTTGTGGCAAGCACAAATATCGTGTCAACTGATTTTTATGTGACCATTCCCTTTGAAATATCGGAGGCCGCGGGCAAGACCGGCGGAGCGGGAGGACTTCTATCCTTCTTGGGCCTTGGGAAGGCGCCGGCGAAGATGGCGAGGACGCAATTTCTCCATTACAAAAATCAACTTCTCCAGCGCGTGGAGTTTATAAGAACGGGCCTGCACAGATTCGGCCTTACGACAAAGATTCTTTCAACGGAAGAGCTCATAATGCTCTATTGGAATATGTATAATCCGCAAAACTTGCAAAAAAGAACTTTAATGAAAAGTGTTTTTGAAAAATACTAGGAATGCCCAAGAAAAAAGAAACAACTCAATCGGAACTTGAAACCTTGCGCGATATCATAGCTCCTTCTGCCGTTGAGGTGACTTCAAATTACATAAAAATAGGAGCAAAATACGCGAAAACCGTATTTGTCTTTACCTATCCAAAATATCTTGCGAGCAATTGGTTTTCACCGATTATAAATATGGATCAGCCCATGGATGTTTCATTTTTTATACATCCCTATCCCACGGAAAAAGTCATGAAAACCCTGCAGGGGCAGATAACATCAGTTACCGCGGAAATGATGACGCGCGAAGAAAAGGGCCTCATAAGAGACCCCCTGCTTGAAGCGGCCTACGAAAACATTGAAGATCTACGTGATAAGCTCCAAACGGCAGAGGAGAAAATGTTCAAATTTGGTTTGTACATCACACTATACGGCGACACTCCAAGGAAACTCGACCAGATGGAAAATGAGCTTCGCTCGATACTAGAATCGCGCATGGTGTATATAAAGCCCGCTCTTTACCAGCAAAAAGCCGGCTTTAACTCGTCTCTGCCCATAGCTTATGACGAGCTTCTTATACACAACAGCTTGAACACAGGGCCCCTTTCCTCAACGTTTCCTTTTGTTTCTTTCGACCTCACCTCGGACAAAGGAATACTCTACGGCATAAACCGCCATAATTCGAGCTTAATACTTTTTGACAGGTTTTCTCTGGAAAACGCAAACTCGGTGATATTCGCAAAAAGCGGATCCGGAAAATCTTATTTCACAAAGCTTGAAATACTCCGCTCAATGATGCTTGGCGTGGATGCGATTGTCATAGACCCCGAAAACGAATACCAATTTCTCGCGGAGACCGTAGGAGGAGGATTCTTTAAAATTTCCCTTACTTCCGAGCACCACATAAACCCCTTTGACCTGCCTCTTATAGCGAAAGACGAGAGTCCGGGAGATGTGCTGCGCTCAAATATAATTACCCTGATGGGACTTTTGAAAGTGATGCTTGGCGACGTAACGCCAGAAGAAGAATCAATTCTGGATAGCGCGATCACAGAAACCTATTCTTCGCGAGATATTACCCCGCAAAGCAAAGACTTTTCGGGGATTACTCCGCCCCTGATGACTGACCTTGAAACGGTACTTGCCAATATGGAGGGCGCGGAATCTCTAGCCATACGTTTGAAAAAGTATACCGAGGGTATTTATTCGGGGTTTTTAAACCAGCATACAAATGTCAATCTTGATAACCAGCTTATTGTGTTCAATATACGCGATATGGAGGAGGAACTGCGGCCCATTGCAATGTTTCTTGTACTAAACTATATATGGAACGCCATTCGCAAAAATCTTAAAAAACGAATGCTTATTGTTGATGAGGCGTGGTGGATGATGCAACATGAAAACAGCGCGGAATTCCTTTTTAGCATGGCTAAGCGCGCAAGGAAGTATTATCTCGGCCTCACAACGGTAACACAGGACATCTCGGATTTTGTCGGCTCTCCGTACGGAAAACCAATTATAACAAACTCTTCAATGCAGCTCCTTTTGCGCCAATCTCCCGCGTCTGTGAACATTGTTCAGGACACATTCAATCTTACTGACGAGGAAAAATTTCTTCTGCTTGAATCGGGGGTGGGGGAGGGGCTCTTTTTTGCCGGGGACAAGCATGTGGCGATAAAGATCATAGCATCTTATGCGGAAGACCAGATAATCACTTCGGACCCGGCGCAATTGTTGGAGATTGAGAGGGCGAAGGAGGAATTAGAGAAACAATAATCAGAATAATGGCAAGGCAGATTAAAATAAAAGCGCGTGACAACCGGCCCGACCTTCTAAGCGGCGAGGGGATTGCGATGATAAGCGTTGCACTTATGTTAGACCTTATACCGCCCGTATTTGTGATCGCGCTTGATTTCTTTTTCGGTATGGGCGAGCTTATCTCCTGGCCGATTGATATTTTTGCTACAATAGTACTGGGTGGGTGGATGTACATGCGCGGAGGAAATGTTTCCGCCGGGAAAAAATTTACAAATCTTGTTAAAAAACGCGCGGTCTTCTTTGCGGCAGAGTTTATTCCCATAGTTGGCGAAGGGCCGTGGCATACCATAAATGTATTTAAGTTTTTAAAAAAATAATGACAACCGGTATTTACAAAATATACAAGAAAAAGTGGGTTCGCCTGGCTGTGTTTTTATGTGTTGCCATATTTCTATATGCTTTCTTCTCCGGAACGGGCCTTGCTCGCGAGCTTGAAAATCAATATCCCAAAATACCCCTGCCCGATTTGCAGCAGGTAGGATTTGACGGCGGCTACTCTTTAAATGACATAGCAGAAGGAATAAAAAAACCGTTTGATACAATAAACCCGTTAAGCGGCCTTATATATTATTTCTTTACCTTCTCCGTAGTTATCGTGGGCATCATAGCATTCGGAGCGATTATATACACCGGCGTAATGTTTATGACTTCCGGCGCACGGCCGGCGCTGAGGGCGGAGGCACAAAAGCGCCTGCGAAATGTTATCTTTGGTCTTGCCCTTCTACTTGGCTCGGTAATCCTGCTCAACACAATAAACCCGGAACTTACGATACTAAATGTGCCGCCAGTGAGCTGGCAGGTTTCTAAATTTGAGTGGCCGTCAGTATCCGGCAGCACAGTGATTGATTTAGATAGTCTTAGGTATGGAGGGGTAGTGCTATTTGCCGAATC
>JBASTI010000029.1:0-3676 GCA_049274815.1 Candidatus Spechtbacterales bacterium
AAATCACTACGTGTCCGATTGCCATCGCTCTTGCACCCTTCATATATCCAGTCGCCCACCATAAACTTTTTACTTCCATAACCACAGCATACGGTTTCGTGTGCCATCTTATTGATTTCGGTGCTGATACAAGACCCCCTAGTAGTCCGATTATGCTCCATGGAATGTTCAGTATGAATCCGATCATATTGCGTGATTTAAGCCCCATGACATTTTTACTACTCATTAACTAGCCCGCACGAACTTTTTAGCTTTATCTGTACTGATTACTTGCTTTTCGATCGCTCCTGCAAATAATCGAATAGCTAGGCGGTTTTCTTTTTTATACATAGTTCGAATTCCTATAACAGTTTTACATTTACCACAGCTCGTCCTTGCTTGACCAGCAATTCGATCTAAGTACAGTCGCTTCAGTATGCCGGGCCCGTCTTTCTGATATAAAAATAATGTCGCTTTGCATTTTGCACATGAAAGCAGAAGCCACCGGGAATGTCCGCCCCGTGATTTTCTCAACTTATCACTCTTAAATTTTAGCGCTTCATTTCCCATGACATTTTTTATATTTCTTCCCAGAACCGCAGTAGCAAGGATCGTTGCGGCCGATGGTTTTTTGGGACGACACATTTTGCGTCTTAGGCGTTTGCGGCGCTTCTTTTAGCTCCACCTTAAATACCGTAAGCACAACTTGGGTCTGCCATGCGCCAAGAAGACGCTCGAACATCGCCAATCCTTCTCTTTTGTATTCCACAAGAGGATCCTTCTGGCCGTACGCCCGAAGACGGACGCTATCGCGCAAACTCTCCATTGTCTCCAGATGATCCATCCAAATAACATCCAAAGTGCGCAAAAGTATAAACTTTTCTAATTCCGTCATCCTATCGCTCCCCAATTTCTCTCTTTTCTCCTGATACGCCTTCTTTGCGACATCCAGTATGTTAGAGAACAACTTTTCCCTTAGCTCATGCGGCTCGCCCGCATTCTTTGTTGCGGCCGTAAGCTTTAAGTGGAAATCGTCTGGCACGGATATTATTGCTTTTATATTTTCAAAAATTTCCTCAATATTCCATTCCGCGGGATGCGCGGCCGCGGCGTGAAAGTTAAGCATCTTTCTTAGCTCATCCTCGATCATGTCGGAAACCCGATCTCCAACACTTTCCAGTATTTCTCGCCTTCGCCCATAAATCACCTGCCTCTGCTTATTTAAAACTTCATCGTAATCCAGGACGTGTTTTCGCGTATCGAAATGATAGCCCTCTATCTTTCCCTGCGCCGACTCAATGGCCCCCGAAATCATGCCGCTTGCGATGGGCTGGTCTTCCGGAATTTTAAGAGTTGCCATGAGGCCTTTGATTCTATCGCCCCCAAAAATACGCATAATATCGTCTTCAAGAGATACAAAAAATTGGGAAGCTCCGGGATCTCCCTGACGCCCCGCGCGGCCGCGAAGCTGATTATCTATACGGCGCGCCTCGTGCCGCTCCGTGCCCAGCACAAATAATCCCCCCACTTCGCGCACCTTTTGCGCCTCGTCAGGCGAAGGAGGATTTCCCCCCAAGATAATATCCACTCCTCGTCCTGCCATGTTTGTAGCTACGGTAACCGCGCCGAACTTCCCTGCTTGGGCGATAATCGCGCCTTCCCTCTCATGATTTTTAGCGTTTAAAACCTCATGTTTTATTCCGGCCTTTTCTAAAAAGATAGAAACTACTTCGTTGTTTTGTATGCTTGTTGTTCCAATAAGCACGGGCTGGCCGACTGCGTTACGCTTTTTTACCTCCGCCGCAATCGCCTGCATCTTTCCACGGCCGGTTCTAAACACCAAATCCGGCCCGTCTTTGCGGATCATAGGTTTGTTTGTAGGGATTGAGACCACCTGAAGTTTATAAACTTTATCAAGCTCCTCCGCGGAGGTCATCGCAGTACCTGTCATGCCGCTAAGCTTCTTATACATTCTGAAATAATTTTGAAAGGTAATGGAAGCAAGGGTTCTTGATTCTTTTTGCACCTCCAACATCTCTTTCGCTTCAAGCGCCTGATGTAACCCCTCGGAATAGCGCCGGCCGGGCATAAGACGGCCAGTAAATTCGTCTACTATTATAACCTCGCCATCTTTTACAACATAATCCTTGTCTTTTTGGAATAAAACTTTTGCGCGCAGCGCCTGCTCAAGCTGATGAACATACCTTATGCCGCCGCCCTTTGCTTGATCATAGATGTTTTCTATTCCAAGGATCTTCTCGAGTTTCGCAATCCCCTCTTCCGTAATTGAGACCGTCTTCATTTTTTCGTCTATATTATAGTCGGGCCCTTCCTGAAGCTCCGGCACAATGCGGGAAAAAGTTTTGTAGAGCGTAGTTGATTCTTCGTCAGGTGCCGAAATTATAAGCGGGGTACGCGCCTCATCAATAAGAATAGAGTCCACCTCATCAACTATCGCGAAATTAAAATCCCTCTGTACGCGCTCGCCAAACGAATACACCAGGTTGTCGCGTAAATAATCGAAACCAAACTCATTATTAGTCCCATACGTAATATCCGCGGCATATGCTTCTTTGCGGGTACAAGGACGGAGATAACTTTCTTGTATCTCAAAAGCGCCTTTTGTATCCCGCTCCTCATCCTTTTTTTCGTTTTTGTACGCAGGATCATACAGATACGCCGCGTCATGCGTTATGCAGGACACGCCCAAACCCAACGCATCATAAATTTGCCCCATCCACACCGTATCTCTTTTCGCTAGATAATCATTGACGGTGACCACGTGCACGCCCTTGCCGGCCAAAGCATTGAGGTAAACTGGAGCAGTTGCCGCAAGAGTCTTGCCTTCTCCTGTCCTCATCTCGGCAATCTTACCCTGATGGAGGACCACCCCCCCCATTAGCTGCACGTCAAAATGCCTCTGGCCGAGCGTGCGTTTTGAGGCCTCCCGCGCAAGCGCAAACGCCTCGGGTAAAATTTCATCGAGATCTTTCCCGCGCAGCGCCTCCGTCCTTTCCTTCATCTCTGCATCAGAAAGTTGCCCAAACTCCTGCTCGAACGAATTTATTTTGTCAACCGTACCCACAAGCCCCTTCACCTCCCGCTCATTGGGATCGCCTAAAATTTTAGAAAACAATGTCATAACTATAAAATACTACCACAAAATCGCCGCAATTAAAAATGACCCGATTTTAGTCGGGTCATGGTTGGCACCATTCTAGTCTTTGGGAGGAGGAGGTCCAAAAAACTTAGTTACCTTTCGCAAGAGTCTGTCTACCGGCGCTTCGTAAATAGGTTGACCGACATATGGATCACATTGCTTTTGAACAGCTAAATGGAGCCGGTTAAGAGCTATGCGCAGCCGTTCTTTTTCCCGATCCTCGGGAGTTTGGGGGCCTCTCGGAAACTCCTCCCATCCAAAAAATCTGCAAATCCCTCTTAGAAATTTTCCTATGGGCGCTTGAGAGATATGTATTTGCGGCTCAACAATGGTCTCTCTCCTGCCATTCACTAAGCATGTGAGAAAAATTGTTTCGTTTCCCAAGCCCATTACCGGACCCGCACAAATATGAATCTCTGCGCCGTCAACTATAGCCCTGTGCTTCTCGCAAAAATCGTCCCCTAAACTAGTCCATTGAATTCCATTGCTTTCTGTTCTGCGGTCTAGATCTTCTACGTAAACATCCGGACTCATCGC
>JBASTI010000030.1:0-3083 GCA_049274815.1 Candidatus Spechtbacterales bacterium
AATGAGGATTTGATCCTGGTCCAGGATGAACGCTGGCGGCGTGGATAGGGCATGCAAGTCGAACGGTCCGCCAAAATTTTCGCAAGAAAATTTAGGCGAATAGTGGCGAACGAGTTCAGTAATACCTTGGAATCTACCTCGAAGACGGGGATAATCCCGCGAAAGCGGGACTAATACCCGATGGACCGAGCACATATTTTTGAAGCTAAATTAAAAAGCGCTCCGTTTAAATGGAACGCCTGCGAACTAAATGCAAGATTGCAACAATTATACCGGCTATGCCACCCAAACTAGCAAAAGTGGTAAGGTAAGTTATCGCAGCTTGATAGGGAGTTGGGTCGGAAACACCCAAGAAAGAAAGCATGGTTAATGTCTCCTGTTCCATAGAACTTCCTACATAATATATCAAATAACTTTTTGCGTCAAGAGCTTTAAAAATATGTGCTCGGTAAAGCCGCAAGGCACTTCGAGAGGAGCCTAGGTCCTATCAGCTAGATGGTGTGGTAATGGCGCACCATGGCTATGACGGGTAGGGGGAGTGAGAGCTTGACCCCCAACGACGCAACTGAGATACGGTGCGTACACCTACGGGTGGCTGCAGTCGAGAATATTCGACAATGGGCGCAAGCCTGATCGAGCGACGCCGCGTGCAGGAAGAAGGGCTTCGGTCTGTAAACTGCTTTTCTCTCCGAGGAACGCAAGTGACTGTAGGAGAGGAATAAGGGGCTGCAAACTTCGTGCGAATACCAAATAACTTGGTAAAAATCCGCCACTTCGGGCGGATGGCGCGACCTCCAAAAGTAATTTTGGAGAGAGAATTCCGGTGATGAACCGGAAGAGAAATTTGGCTTATATGCTGGGACATCCTTTCTGTGTATTGTCACAGAGGATAATCAGCAGGGAAGTTGGTATAATTAGGGTAATGGATATAACTGCAAAACAAAAAGCAATAATGTTTGGAAGTCTGCTAGGAGATGCGTGGGCAGAAAACGGCAGCTTTCGATTTAAGCAATCGAAAGAGAAAATTGATTATGTATGGTGGATGTTTAATGAATTAAAATCATTATGTCGTTCAAAACCTCATCAAGGTTGGAATGAACAAGTGTCTTTTCAGACGACCAAACATAAGGAAATCAGCGAGATAGAAAATTTATTCTATCCAAAAGGTAAAAAATGTGTTCCGAAGACAATCACGAATCTATTGAAAGATCCATTAAGTATTGCAGTATGGTTCATGGATGACGGCACACTAGATTACCGGATAAAAGATCACTATGCGTTTAGGATTGCGACATACTCATTTTCAAAAAAAGAAAATGAATTGCTTGTCGCTGTACTAAATCAAAATTTTGGTATTGCGGCTACTGTTCAGCAATCAAAAATGCGTGATAAAATTTATCACCGTCTACATATTGGTGAAGAAGGGCGTGATAAATTTTTGAATTTGATCACGCCGTTTATGCAACCTTGTTTTGCCCATAAGTTACCTCCAATCATATTTAACCCCTCAGAGACTCGACCTTTAATGGTCGGATAGTAATTTATTAAATTGCTATAAAATGCCGAGAATCCACCGAAGAGTGGATTGTGATATAGTCCAAACTAGAACATAAAGATTATATCTAGTCAAGGCCAGCAGCCGCGGTAATACGAAGGCCTCAAGCGTTATCCGGATTTATTGGGCGTAAAGGGTCTCCAGGCGGTTTTGTTAGTCTTCTGTAAAATCTCAGTGCTTAACGCTGAGCCCGCAGAGGATACGGCAAAACTAGAGGGATGGAGAGGGAGTAGGAACTCACGGTGTAGGGGTGAAATCCGTTGATATCGTGGGGAACACCAAAGGCGAAGGCAAACTCCTGGCCATCTCCTGACGCTCATGAGACGAAAGCGTGGGTAGCGAATGGGATTAACGCTCGCTTGATTGTTTTTGTTTAAGCGGTTCCCTCGGCTATTTATTTTCGCGACACGTAAGTTTTTGCCAGCGCAAAAACTTACTAAGGGTCGGCAAAATTTTCGTTTGCTTTGCAAACGAACCATGCAAATTTTGCCTCCCATTGTCGCGAGAAACAAATAGCCTCGACCGCAACAAAAACAATGGGCTCGCTACGGGATTTTCTAAAGGAAATTTTGTAGCGGACCGGAGGGTATCCGGTGAGAAATACTAGTCCCTGTTCTTAAATGAACAGAAAACTCCGCTATATCGGGGAAAACCCTAACTTGGACACGGAGTGTCCAAGTGGACAACCCCGAGGCAATTGATAATTTGTATAGTCCATGATAGACTATGCTTATGAAATACAAGTATGGTTGGTTAGCTGGTGTTATTGACGGAGAAGGTACTATAACTATCACTCGACAGTTTAGAGTGAAAAGTTATAGCTACCGCCCGGAAATACACATTACTAATACTAATAGAGAATTACTTCAGGAGGCCTCTCGACTTATCGAGAGCGCCACGGGCAAAAAGACTAATCTTTTTGCAACGTCTAACGGAAGTAACCGCCCTGTCTATCGGGTAAGATTACAAGATAGAAAAAGCTGTCTTAAATTACTTAAACTGTTGTTACCGTATTTAGTTGGTAAAAAGTATCAAGCAAGAGTGCTCTTAGATTTCTTATCAAGTAATAACAGGGATAGCGTAGCTATACAAGCAGCTAGCATAAGAAATATAAATGCTGGTAGTAGTTGTTAAGTGCCGTAGAGACTATACGCGGAGAGCCGTTGCGCAGCAACGGAAATTCGAAATTCGAATCTCGAAATTCGAAAACGTTAGATCGTTTCGGGCTTCGGATTTAGTGCTTCGGATTTCCGCCGCAGCGGTTATGATATAGTCCGAACTGCATAGTAATATGCAGAGCACGGCAGAAATGTCCGTGCCAAGTAATAAAGTTTGGGATTTTGAATTTAGGATTTCGGTTTTGTTTAGAAATTATCTGCCTACGGCAGATCTCCCGAAGGGAGAGAAATTCGGATTTAAAAATTCCAATTTTGTTACGAAGTAACAAAATTGTAGATACCCCAGTAGTCCACGCCCTAAACGATGCAGACTCGCTGTTCCGAGTATCGACCCTCGGAGTGGCTTAGCT
>JBASTI010000031.1:0-7785 GCA_049274815.1 Candidatus Spechtbacterales bacterium
TCCCAAAGGGGGAAATAACGAAGATTCCCAAAGTTTGCGGCGTCTACTCGTTCAAGAATAACAAAAATATTTTATATATCGGCAAAGCGGCGAGTTTGCTAGTTCGAGTAAGAAATCATTTTAGACAGCCGACATGGCACGATAATCATTTTATAAATCAAGCAACGCATATAGGATTTATAAAAACTGATTCAGAAATTGAAGCGCTGCTCTTAGAGTCGCAGCTTATCAAAAAATACCAGCCGCGATACAATATAATGCTTCGCGATGATAAGCAGTATTTTTATGTGGGATTTTCTCGCGAGAAAATCCCTTACTTAATTATCACCCATCAGCCGAAAAACAAAGCCCGGTATCTCGGCCCTTTCACTGATGGCAAATCCCTAAAAACTGTCCTTAAGTATCTCCGCAAAGTATTTCCTTATTACGCCCAAAAACACCGCAAACTGCCATGCTCGTATTGCCACATTGGCCTCTGCCCGGGGCCTAATCCGAATATCATAGAGTATAAGAAGAACATTGCAAAAGTAAAAGCAATACTAAACGGCAAAAAACCCGGGGTGATAAGTTCACTCAAAAAAGAAATGGTAAACTTTGCCAAAAATCTTGAGTTTGAAAAAGCGGCAAAGGCAAGAGACCAAATTTCCGCGCTCAAAAATATTTTCTCACACGCAAAAACTTATGTGGGAAGTGAGACTTCCCACATTGAAATGCGAAGTATCGAGGCCTACGACATCTCCAATATCCAAGGCAAGGAGTCGGTTGCGTCGATGGTCAGATTTGACAATGGCAAGCCGAACAAATCGCTTTATAGAAAATTCAAAATTCGGCTTCCACAAATGCCCAACGACACGGCAATGATACGAGAAGTAATACGCCGCCGTCTTGCCCATACCGAGTGGCCCTATCCGGATTTGTTTTTGATAGATGGGGGACGAGGGCAGCTCAATGCGGCGCTAAGCCAACTGCCGGCGAAAAAAGTTAAGGTTGTCGCATTAGCGAAAAGATTTAACGAACTTTACGTGCCCGGAAGAAAAACCCCAATTCCTCTTGATACCCTCCCGGAGCAAACAAAAAACCTCCTTATGCACGCTCGCGATGAGGCACATCGCTTTGCTGTTTCTTATCATAGGAAACTACATAGACAGACATTCAGGTAAAATATATAATGCGTGTATAATGCTGAAATTTCTCTTCAAGGCGCTAGTAAATTCCTCTGCGATATATCTTGCGGGCAATTTGGTAGAGGGCTTTACATTTTCGGGAGATTTTGTTATACTGGCTGGCATAGGATTAGCACTTGCCATATTCCAGTTATTTATCTACCCAATTATAAAAATAGTGGCATTCCCATTAGTTTTTGTAAGTTTTGGATTTTTCAGCTTTTTTGTGAACATGCTTGCCCTTCTTGTACTCTCCTACTATATCCCGCATCTTACGATTGAGGGCATAATACCGCTAATTTTGGGTACGACAATATTGAGCATGGTGAATCTATTATTCTCGTGGCTATAAAAATGATACTAGATATCGCACAAATTATAATTTCAATCCTCCTCATAACAACTATTCTGCTCCAACAGAGAGGCTCTGGCCTTTCAAGCGCTTTGGGGGGAAGCGGAGGGGTGTACTATCAGAAACGAGGGATGGAAAAAATTCTATACCGCGCAACAATTGCGCTTGCAACACTCTTTGTAATTACGGCGTTTCTCAATCTGCTAAAATAAAATTGAATATAAACTCTCGTAAACAAATAAAATACCTGAAGCGGTCTCTGCCTTGGCGCGTTTTTTCCAAGAGGGAAAAGTCTATTCTCGTATTTTTAACTTCCCTGATAGTCGCGTCTGTTGTAACCCTTGGCGTGCAATTCTACTACGCGAATACCCGAATCTCGCCGGCGCAAGGAGGGACCCATATTGAATCCGCCCTTGGCATACCGAGGTTCATCAACCCGGCGTTATCCCAAATAAGCGATGTAGACCGCGATATAACCAAGATTGTCTACGCCGGACTTATGAAATACAACAAAGACGGCAGACTTCTAGAGGACCTTGCGGAAAGCTATAAAATCGAGAATAATACATTATACACATTCAAGATTCGTGAGAATATACTATGGCATGACGGAGAACTTTTGACCGCGGACGATGTGGTTTTTACAATAAAACTTATTCAGGATCCCAAATATGCAAGCCCGATACGATTAAATTGGCAGGGTGTGGAAGTGGAAAAAGTTGACAATTTTACGGTAAGTTTCAAGCTGGTAAGCCCCTATAGTCCATTTTTAGAAAACGCGACGGTCGGAATACTTCCCAAGCACATCTGGGAAAATCTCCCGCCAAAAAGCTTTCCGCTCGCGGAAGCCAACCTTCAGCCAATAGGGGCGGGTCCATATAAATTTGAAAAATTTCAAAAAGACAATACCGGCAACATAAAATCCTACACATTAAAAATAAATGACAAATATTATGGCGCTGCCCCTTATATGGAACGTATTGTTTTTAAATTTTTTGACTCGGAAGACGAGGCAATTCGGGCATTAAAAAATCAGGAGGTCAGCGCAATGAGCTTTGTGTCCGGTTACAACAGCGCTCAAGTAGAAAGCGGGGGCAATGCGGGACTTTACACGTTCAACCTGCCGAGATATTTTGCCGTATTCTTAAACCAATCAAAATCCAAAGCGCTTGCGGAAAAACCGGTGCGGGAAGCGCTTTCGCTCGCGACGAACAGGGAAGAAATAATAAACCTCGCGGCCGGTGGAAAAGGGAAACCTTCGTTCGGCCCGATAGTGCGCGAGCTTCTTGGATACAATCCGCAAATTGAGGAAAAATATAAATTTAATTTAGACGAAGCAAAAAGGATACTTTCCGATAACAAATGGGTTGACACCGATGGCGACGGAGTCCTTCAAAAGACCTTGCCGGGCGAAAAGGGGCCTACCCCCCTTGAAATAAATCTCGTTACCGTCGAATGGCCGGAACTCGAAAGAGTAATGAGGGCGCTTAAGGAACAATGGGAAAAAATAGGAGCGCGGGTTATCATAAGCGCGTACACGCTTGGCGAATTACAGCAAGAATATATAAGACCTAGAGAATATGAGGCCCTTATTTTTGGACAGGTTGTGGGCATTGATCCGGATCCGTTCTCATTCTGGCACTCTTCTCAAAAAAAAGATCCGGGGCTCAATCTAGCCCTGTACGACAACAAGACCGCCGATAAACTACTGGAGGAAGCTCGCCAAACCCTGGACTCGCAAGCGCGCGCTGAAAAATATGTCCTGTTTCAAAATGCCATGATAAATGACATTCCCGCTATCTTTCTATACAGTCCTACATATCTTTATCCTGTAAATAAATCTATTAAGGGTATTTTGGAGGGTAAAATCGCGGACCCCTCTTTGCGATTTTCCGATATAACCGGTTGGTATATTGATACAAAGCGAGTGTGGAAATAAAGGCCCGCCTTCGCCCCGAGAGGGGGCTTCGGCGAGGCGAAGGCGGACGTGGCGGAACGGCAGACCTGCCTGCCGGCAGGCAGGCGCGCTGGCTTCATAATCTATGCCATACTATACATACGTCTTGAAAAGCAAAATAAGAAATTATATATATGTCGGCATGACCAACAACCTAGAAAGAAGATTTGGGCAACATCAATCAGGAAAAGAAAGAACAACCGCGCCATACCGTCCGTTTAAAACTATCCTTGTAGAATCCTATTCAAGCAGGATTGAAGCAAGGAAACGAGAAAAATATCTAAAATCGGGCATTGGAAAGGAAATGCTGAAAAAGATGGCAAGGTAAAATAGTCTTTGCCCAGGTGGTGAAATTGGTAGACACGCAGCGTTCAGGGCGCTGTGGGCGCAAGCCCTTGGGAGTTCGAGTCTCCCCCTGGGCACCAGCAAGAAATTAGAGAAGAGTTTTTGGGGGAAAGAAATTTTTTAATTTTATGAGAAAAAGAGTTTTTATAACACATGGTTGGGGTGACTATCCCGAAAAAGGATGGTTTCCTTGGCTGAAAAAAGAACTTGAAGCGAAAGGGTTTGATGTTTATGTCCCACAGCTTCCCGAAGCCGGAAGCCCGCGCATAAATAATTGGGTACCGAAGCTCGCTGAAGTGGTTGGCACTGCTGATGAACATACTTATTTCGTCGGGCATAGTATGGGATGTCAAACCATAGCTCGCTATCTTGAATCTTTGCCCGAGGGAATAAAAGTTGGCGGCGCGGTTTTTGTCGCGGGCTTCTTCAAACGGCTTACGGGGCTTGAGGATGATCCCGATGTACAGAAAACCGACAAACACTGGCTCGGCACCCCGCTTGATCTTGAAAAGGTAAAATCTCATCTTTCCAAAAGTATTGCCATATTTTCCGACAACGACCCCTACGTACCGCTTGATAACCAAGATGATTTTCGAGACAAACTTGGTTCGGAAATTATTGTTGAACACAAAAGGGGACACTTTAACGAAGGAAGCGACGGTGTAACTGAATTGCCTATTGCCCTCCAATCTGTGCTTAAACTTGCTCAATAAAAATATGACAACTTTTGATGACTTCCAAAAACTAGACATTCGCGTCGGCAAAATTAAGGTCTCCGGTGCTCGTGTTGTCCGATACGTCAAAAACCAGCTAATCGGAAAACTTGTGCTTGGTGTTGTGAATTTACCACCAAGACAAATTGGAAAATTAAATTCCGAAACTTTGACGCTCGGTGTTCCCGACGCGAACAAAGAATGTATTCTGATTTCGCCTGATAGTAATGATGCCGTCATAGGTGGTAAACTTTATTAAATGCCGCCAAAGAAAAACTTGTCAATTGTAACTCTAAAATTAAAAATTTCCGCCGAAGGCCTGCCTGCGGGCAGGCCGGTAGGCGGATCAGCCTCTGGCTGAAAAAAATTTATTTATGACTCCGACACAATTTAGAAAACCTAGAAGAAGATCCCCAAGAAGAACTATGGGGAATACTATGGCAAGGCCTCAAGCGACTTCTCAACCAGAATCCGATGCCATCGAGGGCTTAAAAGTAATAGCACTCGGCGGGCTTGAGGAAGTAGGACGCAACATGACCCTTTTCGAATACAAGGGCGATATTGTAATTGTTGACATCGGCCTTCAGTTTCCAGAGGAGGACATGCCCGGGATTGACTATATAATTCCGAATATAGAGTATCTAAAGGGCAAAGAAAAAAATATTCGGGGCATAATAATAACGCACGCCCACCTTGACCATATTGGAGCTATATCCCACCTTGTTCCGAAGCTCGGATATCCGCCCATATACGCAACGGCCCTATCGAAGGGCATAATCCTTAAGCGCCATGGCGACTTTCCAAACGGAGGCGAACTTAATATCTTCACAGTGAAAAAAACGGATAAACTAAGCCTTGGCCACTTCAATGTAGAATTTTTCCATGTAAACCACAATATTCCCGACAGTGTCGGCGTGGTTCTGCATACGCCCGAAGGCCTTATCGTTCATACGGGTGACTTTAAATTTGACCACAGCCCAGTTGGCGACGAACCTGCAGATCTTGCAAGAATCGTACAGATTGCAACCCAGAATAATGGCGTGCTTGCCATGCTTTCTGATTCCACAAACGCAGAAGAACCGGGATACGCAATTTCTGAAAAACAGGTCCAGGAAAGCTTAGACGAAATCATAAAGCAGGCGGAGGGACGAGTAATCGCCGCGACTTTCGGCTCTCTTATTTCGCGTATCCAGCAACTTATAAATATCGCGGAAAAATACGGAAGAAAACTAGCGGTTGACGGCTATTCAATGCGCACAAATACCGAGATTGCGCGGGAACTCGGATTCCTTACTGTTAAAAAGGAAACACTTATATCCATCAAAGATGTTGCGAGGTATGATCCAAATCAAATCATCATCGCATGTACCGGAGCGCAGGGAGAAGGAGAGGCCGTTTTAATGCGCATTGCCCACCGAGAACATCGTCATGTCGTAATACAGAAGGGGGACTCCGTGATATTCTCCTCTTCGGTGGTTCCGGGAAATGAACGGTCCGTGAGCGCGCTCAAGGATATCCTCATGTATCAGGGCGCAAAAATATTCCACTCGAAACTCATGGATGTCCACGCGTCCGGCCACGCGCAGGTAGAGGATTTGAAATTAATGCTCAATCTTGTAAGGCCAAAATACCTCATACCTATCCATGGGAATCACTTCATGCTGCGTATGCATGGCGAAATCGCAGAAAGCATGGGAATGCCTAACGAAAACGCTCTTATCCTTGCCAATGGAGAACCCGTCGTATTCAAAGATGGGAAGGCGTATATTCTAAAGGGCCGCGTACCTACTAATTATGTTATGGTGGACGGTCTTGGGGTAGGAGATGTAGGCAGTGTCGTGCTCCGAGATAGGCAGCTGATGGCGAAGGACGGAATATTTGTTATCATATCAACGGTGGATACAAAAACAGGAAAGCTCAAGGGCAACCCGGACATTATTTCGCGGGGTTTCGTATATCTACGCGAATCCCAGGAACTTCTTATGGATGTACGGAGAAGAGTGAGAAAAATAATTGAGGGGTCATTTGCCGCCGAGCATACTCTGAATGCTACATACCTTAAAGACGAGATACGAAACAAGACGGGGCAGTTCCTCTTTCAGAGGACCGAACGAAGGCCCATGGTGATACCCGTAATTATTGAAGTATAGTATGAGAATATTAAGTGGCATCCAGCCGACAGGACAATTTCATCTAGGAAATTATCTCGGCGCACTTCGGCACTGGGTTAACTTGCAAAATCAGGGGAACGAGTGCTTTTACCCTATTGTTGATTTGCACGCATTGACCACAGTGCACGACGCCGAGGCGCTTCGCAAAAATACAGAGGAAGCGCAATTTGCTATGCTTGCGATGGGATTTGATCCTAAAAAATCAGCCCTGTTTCTACAATCGCAAGTACCCGCGCACACAGAACTTGCGTGGATCTTGACTACCCTTACACCAATCGGGGACCTGGAACGAATGACGCAATATAAAGAAAAATCTCAACAAGTTTCCAAAAACGCGGGAGTGAACGCTGGATTGCTTGCCTATCCAACCCTCATGGCCGCCGATATTCTTTTATACAACCCAGATTATGTGCCGGTAGGTGAAGATCAGAAACAACATTTAGAATTTACGAGAAACATCGCTGAAAAATTCAACAAAACTTACGGAGAGGTATTCAAATTGCCGAAAGCCATGATTCAAAAGGAAACAGCGAGAGTCATGTCCCTTCATGACCCTTCAAAAAAAATGTCCAAATCTCTCGGGCCCCAGCACTACATTGGCCTCTTTGAAAATGAAAAATCAATCCGCGATAAAATAAAAAGAGCCGTTACCGACTCCGGAAAAGAAATAAAATATGACCCCCAAAATAAACCCGCGATCTCCAATATGCTCGCGATCTACAGCGGCATCACGGGGAAATCCATAAAAGACCTCGAGCTGGAATTCACGGGCGTAAGCTACGTAGAATTTAAATCTAAATTAGCTGACGCGCTAATGGAACATCTCCGCCCAATGCAAGCACGATACTCACAACTTTCTCAAAATTCTTCAGATGCGCTTGCGGCCTTTGAAGCAGGTGCGGAAAAAGCAAGGCGAGAATCCGAAAAGACAATGAAGATAGCGCGTGAAAAAGTAGGACTAAGATAGCATCGCGAGTGTTCAGCATTAAATGTTAAACAGTCGGCATTAAACCCAGCCCAACTTTCCCTCAAGCACTGCCACTTTTTCGCGGTTGAGCTTGTCGCCGATTTCGGGAAATTTTTC